>PCSS01000070.1:0-4116 GCA_002771395.1 Bacteroidetes bacterium CG23_combo_of_CG06-09_8_20_14_all_32_9
ATAACAAAGCAAATTAAAATTAAATAAAATCTCATTAAATTTTTTTTACAAATATATTGTTTTAGCTTTAAAATAATATGTTTGTTAATGTTTTTTATGTTTTTTTTGCTTTGTTTATAAAAAAATGTAATTTTACAAACTATAATTATATAATTTTAATTGGGTAGATTTGTACAATGTACAAATACACCCGGCTGAAATTAGTTTTTGTTAATAATGTTTTAAAGAACAAATAATTATAAGAAATAAACAGATGTAGATATTAGGAGGTGCTTTATACAGGTGGAGGTGTACAAAGCACAACGTTAGCAACAAGGTATAAAAATCCCACAATTACTAATATCATTGTAATTATCACATTATAAGTTAATCTGTATGATATTAATGGTTTTTCTTTTAAAATTAATTAAAAATAGTTAGTTTTGTATTAGAATTTAATAGTTAACAGTATGAATTTTAAAGACTTAATAGAAAAAGACTTGCCTGACTTTTCTGGAATATGTGTGGCAGAAACACTTACTCCAATAGAAAAAGTAAGAAGTTTTGGAATTTCTTTAGCATGGAAATTCAACTTAAATAGAGGTAAACAATTTAATAAAATTCTAATTGCAGCTGGTGGAAATGAAAGGGGAAAGTACTTTATTGCTGAAATTAAAGAAATAATCAATATTAGAGAAGCTTTCAACAGGGATGAATTTAAAGAAGCAATTAATTTTCATGAAATATTGTTCGGTGATTGGATAACACAAAGAATAAACGGTACTTTAATTGATGACATTTTAAACGAAAGAAATGCAATTGTTTTTGAAAACACTTCTAAAATTAAGCATTTCAGCATTAGTGAATTTCAATTTAATAGTAATCCTGTCTATTATAAAATAGGTTCTATCAATAAAATAAAAAATATTGGTGAAATTTTTGAAATTAGAAATATTGGTAAAATTAAATCTGCAAATATTAATTTAAATGGGTTAACAGTTATTGCTGGCATTAATGATACCGGAAAAAGTACAGTAGGTAAGCTTATATTTTCAATTGTTAAAGCAATAAGTAGATTTGAACAAGATTTAAATGAAAGTAAAGAACATATTGTTTTTAGCAAAATAGAAAAATTATATTTTCGATTAAGAAGATCACATGAATTTGGGAAAGACGAATTAATTGCTGACGAATTTCATCCAAGAATTTTTCAAAAACAAATTAAAAGATTTTATGAAAGAAATCAACCTTCAATTTTTCCAGATGAAGAAGCAGAACAATTAAATAAGATTTTTGAATATAAGCAAAATTTATTAAAAAAATTACCTGAAAGTATACGTATTGAGAGCATTAATATTTTATTAGAAATTAAAAAGGATTTGCTTTCAATTGAAGATAAAAATGAACAGATTAAACGTGCTTTAACAAGAGCTTTGTTTTCTGAATTTCAATTTGATCTAACCCCAAAAGGTTCTTCAAAGAAATCAATTATTAATTATAATGCAGGAACTAATAAAATATTAGAAATTGAATTTGAACGAAATCAGATTAGTTATCTAAATATATATGATGAACTAATGTTTAAAGATGTTGTTTATATTGAGACACCTTTATTGCTTCAAATGTATGATTTAATTCAAGCTTCTGATACTTTGTTTGAAAATGAAATAAATGAATTAAGCTCATTTCAAAGGATTCGCCCTAAAGTTGCTTTGCATATTAAAGATTTGATCTCAAAAATCGAAAATGCAAAATATTTCTCAAATAATATTTTTGAAAATAATTTTGACTTTATAGATAGTATTAAAAATATTTCGAAAATAATTAAAGGTGGATTTACATTTGATAAAGAAAATCGCGAGTTTTTATTTTCCCAAATAACAGATAAGAACAAAAGTATTCAAATTAAACCAGCAAACACAGCATCAGGAATTAAATCATTTGGACTAATTCAACTATTACTTCAAGGTAATATGTTAAATGATAAAAGTCTTTTAATTATCGATGAGCCTGAAAATCACCTTCATCCTCAATGGCAGGTTGAATATGCAAAAATGATTATTGATTTAGTTAAAAATGACATTTCTGTTATAATTAGCTCTCACAGTCCATATATAATCCAAGCTTTAAAACATTTTAGTGATTTAGCAAAATTAAAAGATAAAACAAGCTATTATTATGCAGAAATAGAAAATGGTGGTAATCAATCTATTATTACAGAAGTTTCCGATAATATGAATATTGTATTCTCAAAACTTGCTGAACCATTAAAAGATATTGTATGGCAGTAAAAGAGGTATTAACAAAGCTATTGAAATTTGGTGTTGATAAAAATTACTTTATTATATCAGAAGTTGGAAAACTTGATAAAAGTTGTTGTAAAAAATCAAAAGTAAAAGCAATTGATTTTGACAAAACAAAAGAGAAAGTAGTCAATGATTTTAATTTAGATACAATAAAATCATGCGATGCACTCAAAATTATTCCTCAAAAAAAATGTATAGATTTTATTGAAATGAAAAGTTCAATAAATATTATAAACAACATTAACAACAATACACAAGGTAAATTACAACAACAAGTTGATAAATTTGATTTTGAAGGTAAAATTAGAGATAGCCTTTATATCTTATATTTTCTTGTAAATAACAGAAATTCTAACCTTATGGGTTATGAGAAGAATGAATATTATAAAGTTAAAAAAAATTACATTATTTTAACTGATATTAATATTGAAATAAACCCACTTGATTATCTTGCTTTCACATTAGACTATTTAGGTCAAATGTCAAGTTCATTATCTGTAATGTTAAAAGAAGCTGTAGAAAATATTCCACCTGACTCTTATCAGAATTTACAACAACCTAAATTAATGAATTGCGAAAGCTTTAAGCATTTTTATACTACCTAATATTTTTACTTATTTTATTGACATTTTATCTGACTTCAAAATACCCTGTTGCTAACACACGTTTGGTAAAAATTGGGCAGTTATGGGCAATTTGACAATATTAACAAATTGTAAACTTTTTAGCGGTTTGACAATGACTGCGGCTAAATGCCCAGTTTTTCAAGCGCCAAACGTTATATAAGATGGGGAAAAAAATTAGCGAATAAAACAAAAAAAAGTATTATCTTTGACGTAGAAACTAAAAATAAAAGACCTTGCGAGAAAAAGAATATTTCAAATACCTTGACAAGTTTGTGAACGAAAGAGTACGAATGAAAATAAAAACGGACAAAGGAAGAATAATTGATATGGTTATTCAATATGAAACAAAAATTAGAGAAGCGTGGAAACCAATTGTTCGTTATGACTGTGCGCATGGTTTTTTTTCATAAAGATATTATTTTTCCGAACGGAGACAAAGAAAAAAAGGCAATTGCAATCACTAATTTAGAAACGGCTTTAAGTTATGCAGAGCAAGACATAAAAGACCGTTGGGAATTTTACAAAGAAAAATATCTTAAACTAATAAAAAAATGACTAATAAAGAAACAGTAGAAAGGAACATTGGTTTGACATTTGACTTTTTAAGGCAAATGCTTAAAGAATCGTCAATACTTGACAAAATACCAGATGGTTCTGTCATTGAATTTGTAGAAAAGGATTTTGCTAAGAGAGAAACAAAATCTTATATCAAACCGAACAGATATTTAAAAGTTAAAAGTCAATTTGAACTACTTGAAAATAAACGAAAAAAAGCCCACCTCACATAATAAGCGTTTGCTTTCAGTGGTGGGACAGTGGCTCGTTGGAATGTAAAGTAATATAACTTAAGGTTGTAACTTCGTTGAAGCATTCGTGCTAAAAATCGCCACCGAACAGCAACCGCCAAACCGTTATAAAAAAAGTCGCGCAATTTGTTCGGCTTTTTTATTATTTTCTTAACCCCAATTTAGCAATTAAATCCCTTCTGCCGGTTTTCATTAATGCTTTTATTAAATCGTTTCTATACTCTTGTTTGTAATAAAAGAAAAAGTTTTTCTGCATTCTTTTTTCGTCTATAGTTCGCGAAACAAAAACTTTTTTTCCTGTATAGGGGTCTTTTCCTGTATAATACATTACCGAAGCCAATGTCATTGGAGTTGGTGTAAAATCCTGCACCTGTTCGGGTTTTGTAGAAGTATGACGGT
>PCSS01000070.1:4229-4371 GCA_002771395.1 Bacteroidetes bacterium CG23_combo_of_CG06-09_8_20_14_all_32_9
TATTTAATTACTTCGGTTAAATATTCTAAATTTTCTTTTTTAAATTTTGAATTTTGAGCAAGAATAAAATCGTAGCGAATACCACTTCCAATGGATGCTTTTTTTATTCCTTTTATTTTTCTGACTTTTCGATATAAATTAA
>PCSS01000070.1:4415-7577 GCA_002771395.1 Bacteroidetes bacterium CG23_combo_of_CG06-09_8_20_14_all_32_9
ATTTGCTGAGGGTCCGCCTAAATCGCTTAACTGACCTTTAAAATCGGGTTCTTTAACGATATTCTCAACTTCATTTATTATTGATTCTTCGGAACGGCTTGAAATAAATTTTCCCTGATGTATTGCCAATGAGCAAAAAGAACAACCTCCAAAACATCCTCGGTGAATTGTTACAGAATACTTTATCATTTCAAAAGCCGGAATTGTTCCCCTTTTATTATATTTTGGGTGAGGCAGGCGTGTAAATGGCAGAGCGTAATAATTATCTAACTCTTTTGTTGAAACAGGTGAGTAAGGTGGATTTACAACTACAAAACTATTGTTATGTGGTTGAATTATAGTACTTGCATAATATTTATTACTTTCAATTTCAATAACTTTGAAAGCTTCGCCAAAGGCATCTTTATTGGAAATACATTTTTCGTAAGAAGAAATTATTTTAGAATTTTCGATATTGTGCAATTTGTTTTCGACATAAGCAACTTGTGAAATAGATTTTAAAGAATCGAAACTTTCGCCTGCAATAAGTTTTCTTGCAATTTCGAGCATTGGTTTTTCTGCCATTCCATAAACTAAAAGGTCGGCTTTGCTGTCTATTAAAATTGATGGTTTTATTGAGTTTGACCAGTAATCGTAATGTACTAATCTTCTTAATGATGCTTCTATACCGCCAATAATTACAGGCACATCGGGGTAAATTGTTTTAACAATGTTTGAATAAACTGTTACTGCATAATCGGGACGAAATCCTGCTATACCACCAGGAGTATATGCATCATCTGAACGTTTTCGTATGTGTGCAGTATAATGATTTACCATGCTATCCATATTTCCTGCTGTAATTGCAAAAAATAAACGAGGTTTTCCGAATTTTTTAAAATCACGTAAATCGTCTTTCCATTGTGGCTGTGGAATAATTGCTACTTTTAAACCTTCGCGTTCAAGAATACGAGCTATAACAGCAGTTCCAAACGATGGGTGGTCAATGTATGCATCGCCAGAAATAATTATAACGTCAACCTCATTCCAACCAAGTTGTTCACATTCTTTTTTCGTAATAGGAAGCCACTTATTTTTATTCATAATAATAAAAGAAAGCAAAGAATAACAAATAACAGTAAATATACTGCAATAAGGAATAATTTGTTTTTACCTTTCTGACTCCCCTCTCCTTTGGAGAGGGGTCGGGGGTGAGGTCATAAAAAAATAAAAACTCAAATTATGACCTTTCAAAGTACAAATTAAATTAAAATTTAAAATAATATAAACTGATACTCTTAAATCCTAAACCTATGGTGAGCGAAGTCGAACTATCGTAATTCGTAAATCCTAAATCGTAATTCGTAAATCCTAAATCGTAATTCGTAAATCCTAAATCGTAATTCGTAATTCGTAATTCGTAAATCCTAAATCCTAAATCGTAATTCGTAATTCGTAAATCCTAAATCAATTAATAGGATGGTCGCTATAGAACTGTTTTAATCGTTCTTCTAAAATAGGCATTTGCTCCATACTTATTTGCGAAACGCAAGCCCTTAAACCCTCTATATGTGTACTTCCGGTAATAGCTAAAGAAATTGCACTAATTCCGTAATACATTAACTCTACCATAAGTTTACTGCTATCGAACCCATGATAAGAAAAAGTAAAATAAAAACCATCGGCAATAGGAACATTATCATCTTTACTATAAACAATTGAAAATCCATTTTCTGAAAACATTTTTTTCATTATTTTAGCTCTTTTGCCGTATTCTTTAACTTCTTTAACAAAATCAAATTTCCCTTCGTTAGCAGCTTTTAGCATTGCAGCAAAAGCATATTGAGCTGAATGTGAAGTTCCCGACGAAAGTGAATATAATACCCTATATATCATAGCATAACCGAATTTGTTTGTTCTAAAATATTCAAATAAATCTATACTTTCTTTATAAAACAATGTATTTGAAATTGCCATCATTCCAATTCGTTGCCCGGCATAGCTAAAAGCTTTAGAACTAGAAATTAACAAAATGTAATTATTCATGTATTTTGAAACTGAAGGTTGATATGGGGGTTGCCCGGGTTTTGAAAAATCCTGACGAAAATCCATTGCAATGTATGCTAAATCTTCAATTACAATAACATTATACTTAACTGCTAATTCGCCAATAATTTTCAATTCTTTTTCGGTAAAACAAATCCATGAAGGATTATTTGGATTTGAATATATTATTGATGAAATATTGCCTTTAACTAAATAACTTTCAATTTTATCTTTTAATTTATCACCCCTGAAATCATAAATATCAAACGATTCGTAATGGATACCGAGAGCATGATGTTGTTGTTTTTGAACTGGAAAACCGGGGTCTATAAATAATGTTGTATTTTGTTTTTTAATAAATTTGCTTATAAGCATAAATGAGGCAAACGAGCCTTGCATAGCACCAACGGTAGGCACACAATGTTCAGGGCTAACATCAATATTTATAAAAAGTTTTAAAAATCGTGAAAATTCATTTTTTAAATCTATAACCCCATCAATCATGGGGTATATTGAAGCTACACCACGTCTTAATGCAGCAATTTCGGCTTCAACTCCAATTTGAGGAGGTGCTATTCCGGGTACTCCCATTTCCATACGAATAAACTTTTCGCCGGTAATTATTTCAATTTCATTAACCATTTTTACAATTTCTCTTATTGTAGAAATGCTTACGTCTTTAATTCCACTTGCTTTTACAACGCTGTTAACTACTTCTTTATCTATGGGTGTATTTCTAATCATGGTATCATTCATCATTGAAAAAATTCAATTTAATAATTTTACAATATTAATAATAATAAATATATTCCGAAATGTTATAAAACAATTTTTGAAAAAATAAATATTAACTCACGTTACGCAAATTTTATGGCTAAAATGCTTATTGATGTTAATAACTGATATTACATAATGACGCAGTTCCGTTAGGGACTTGATATTTATAGAATACAATATACCATGTGGCTATAAGTCCCACTTACTCCGTCAGTGTAAACTCCGGGACGATATCATAAAACTTGAAATGGTTTGAGGTTTATAGTTTATGGTTTGAGGTTTATGGTTTGAGGTTTATGGTTTGAGGTTTATGGTTTGAGGTTTATGGTTTGAGGTTTATGGTTTGAGGTTTATGGTTTG
>PCSS01000070.1:7591-9872 GCA_002771395.1 Bacteroidetes bacterium CG23_combo_of_CG06-09_8_20_14_all_32_9
AAATATTACGTCCCTAACGGGACGTTGTTGGTATATTGTTCATTTTTTCTATAAATATTTTGTCCCAAACGGGACATTCTGCATAATGTGAGATATTAAGTTAAACCATATATCTTCCAAGCTTTTTCTGCCTGTTGTTGCAACATATTATAACCATTAATTGTTTTCGCTCCGTATTCTTTTGCTTTTTTCATAAACATAGTTTCTACCGGATTATATGTTAAATCAATAGTTAGATGTTGGTTTGTAATAGCTTTATAATTTATATCAGGAAACAAATTAACATTTGGAAACATGCCTAGCGGAGTAGCGTTTATAATTATTTTATTATTTGTTATAATATTGTCTGATAATTCAGAAAATAAAATTATATCATCATTTTTTTTTTTACGGGAAACCATAATTACATTAATTCCCTGAATATTTAAAGCATATTTAACAGCGTTAGCAGCACCACCAGTCCCTATAATTAAGGCATTTTTACAATTTGTTGGAAATAATTTTTTATAAGCTTTAGTAAAACCATAAGCATCTGTATTGTAGCCATATAATAAAACAGAATTATTCGTTCTTTTAATTAATACAGTATTAACAGCTTTAACTCTTTTTGAAACATCATCTAAAATATTAATATAAGATATAATTTCTTTTTTATATGGAATAGTAACACTAAAGCCCTTTAATGTTGGATGATTAGTAATAAAATCCTTAAGTTTGTCAATGCTTTCTAATTCAATTAGTTTAAATTGAAATTTTTCAGCAAATTTTTCTTTAAATATTTTTTCAGAAAAAGAATGCCCCAACTTTTTTCCAATTAGTCCGTACATTTTTTTTTTCAAAGATAAATACAATATTTTTGCTTTAACAAAAATTATTATCTTCACATATCAAAATTTTAATATGAGCAAAAAAGAACTTTTTAAAATAATTATTGCATATTTCTCACAATCAATGCCTAACCCAAAAACCGAATTGCATTACTCAAACCCATTTCAGCTTTTGGTTGCAGTAATTTTATCGGCACAATGTACCGATAAACGTGTAAATATGGTAACTCCAGAGCTTTTTAAAAAATATCCCAACTTTGATGATATGGCAAAAGCTAATGAAAATGAGATATTTGAATTAATTAAAAGCTGTTCTTTTGCAAATAACAAATCTCACAACATCTTAGAGATGTCAAAAATGTTACAAAAAGATTATAAAGGTATTTTACCTAACGATATTGATGAGCTTCAAAAATTACCAGGAGTAGGCAGAAAAACTGCAAATGTTGTTGCATCAGTAATATATAACAAACCTGTTCTTGCCGTTGACACTCATGTTTTTCGCGTTGCAGCAAGAATAGGATTGAGTACAAATGCAAAAAATCCTTTAGAAACAGAAAAACAATTAACAAGATATTTTCCTGCTAAAGTTATAGCTAATGCACATCACTGGTTAATATTACATGGTAGATATGTTTGTAAAGCCAGGAAACCACTTTGTGAAGAATGTGGAATTAGTAAATATTGTAAGTTTTATAATGAAAGCAAATAAATATATTATATTTATAACAACAATATTAATTGTTAATTATTCGGCATTTGCCCAAGAAGTAGATATTTCAAATCTTTTTGAAAAAGATGATTATTTAATTTGTTCAAAAAAAACAAAAGAGCCATTTACGGGAATCATGTTTTGTAAAAATTCTGACGGCAAAATTGAATACAAAAAAACTGTTGTTGATGGAATTGAAAATGGTAAAGCATTATTTTATGATAAATCTGGTAACTTTGCTGGTGATGGCGAATATTTTAATGGTTTAGAAAATGGAAAATGGACTTGGTATTACAAAAGCGGTTTTAAAAAAGCAATTGGCTATTATAAAGATGGCATTAGTAACGGACATTGGACTTATTGGTCAGAATCGGGGATTAAAGAAAGAGAGGGCAACATAATAAATGGGAAAGAAAATGGGAAATGGGAATATTACAGTGAAATGGGTTTAATTACTACTGAACGTTATTATAACTATGGGCTAAAAGATAGTGTTGAGATATGGTACTTTGAAAATGGGCAAAAAATGTCGATACACAGATACGAATCCGGAATAGAAAATGGCAAATTTGAAGGTTGGTTCAGAAACGGAAAAAAGAAGTTTGAAAGTTATTATAGAAAAGGAGAAATTATAAATTATACCGAATGGGACCAAGATGGTAAGATTATTAAAAGTCAGAATAAAGAATAAGAATTAAAAATTTATTAAAAAATAAAAAAAATCATTAATTTCGTAAATAAA
>PCSS01000346.1 GCA_002771395.1 Bacteroidetes bacterium CG23_combo_of_CG06-09_8_20_14_all_32_9
TACCTTTATACTTTATACTTGAAATATCAAATTTTAAAATTCTGATATTATTTTTCAAATTTTTCGACTTTACGGACAGATACTAATTAATTAATAATTTGTGTGTTTGGGAATATTTTTTGAAAATAAAATTAATAAAGTAAATTCCTTTGGCAAAATTTGAAACATCCACTTTTATTTCGTCTCCCGAAAATGAGTGTTTATTAATTTCGTAAACTTTTTTCCCGCTTTCGTTAGAAATAGTTATATTAAAGAGATTACCAACAGTTTGTGGTACCGAAACAATTAATAAATCATGTGCCGGATTAGGATAAAATGAGATTTTTCCATTTTCTGTACCTTCGCTTATTCCTACGCTTGAAATATTTACTAATATAGTGTCGGTAAATGAGCAACCGCTGTCATTGTAAACCATAAGCCAATATTGGTGTAACCCAAACCCGGCAACAGAACCTGAAACTATAATAAAATTTTGTGTACTTTCTGTATTCCACAAATAACTACTGAACGAAGGCGAAGTGCCAATAATTATTGTTTGTAAAGTATTAATACTCAAATCCTGACCAAGATCAAAAATTGGCAGGGGTAAAATATTCACTAAAATACTATCGGAAGATACACAATTAAAACTGGTAGTTACTGTAAGACTATATGTACCGGTTGAAGTAATACTAATTAAACTATCAGTTTCGCCGGTTGACCATTCATATGATGCAAAACCGCCGGGTGCCTGAATTACAAAAGGCAAGCAGACCGAAGTATCTGTTAAATTTAAAACCGGAAGCGGATTTACTATAATGGTAACTGTATCTGAATTATTGCAGGTTGAGGTGTACAATGTAACAGAATAATTAGTGGTTGATGTGGGATTAACAGAAATATTAAGTGTTGTATCTAAAGTATTCCACACATAATATCCGGCATCACCGATTGCAGAAAGTGCAATAGTATCGCCTGCACAAGTTGTTATATCCTGAATAATAGTTGTGTCCTGATAAATATTAACATCAGGTAAGGTAAAAACGGTTACATCAACCGAATCATAAGAAAAACAGCCGTTTAAGTTATCGTAAGTATAAACAATAGTTTGAATACCACTTCCTGTTATTGAAGGTGAAAAAATATTTCCTGTAATTCCGGGTCCTGAAAAAGTTCCGCCAGCAGGGACGCCGGTAAGCGTATCAGGCGAATCGTAAGGACAATGAGAGGTACTTATTCCGGTAAAGTAAGCAGTTTCGGCACTTAAAATCAAAAACGAACCGGTGTCGGAGTCGGAGCATCCATAAGAATCTGTATAAGTATAATACGCATAGTAACTTCCGGGCAAATATGCTGACGGGTCTAAAACATTATTTGAAATATAGCTTCCCGTAAAAATTCCACCTGTAGGAGTTCCCGTAAGTGAATCGGGTATTGCATTTTTACAATATTCCGATAAAATATGAGTAATTGTTGCAATAGGTAAAGAATGAACTGAAACAGAAATAGTATCAAGATTTGCACAACTGTGAGAATCTGAATAATGATAAATAATTTGATGAATACCTATACCAGCACTTTGTGGTGAGAAAGTACTATCAGTCATCCCGTTTCCTGTAAAAAATCCGCCATAAGGATAAACCTGAATAGTGTCAGGTGAATCATTAATACAAAACGAAGTATCTAAAGCAAAATAAGTAAAAATTGTTTCTCCAAATAGAGTTGTTGATTGACTTTGAGTATTTGTACATCCGTTAGTATCAGTATAAGCATAATAAACTGTGTGATTCCCGGATCCGACACTTTGTGGTGAAAAAATACTGTCGTTCATTCCAATCCCGCTAAAAACGCCACCTGCAGGAGTGCCAGTTAATGTATCGGAAATATCATTAAAGCAATAACTTGAATCCATTCCTGTAAATGTTACAAAAGATAAATTGTTTACCAAAGTTGATTGCGAAGAAGTTCCAGTACAGCCATTTGCATCAGTATAAGAATAAGTAATTATTTGATTCCCGATTAATCCGAAAGGAGAAAAATAAAGAGAATCTAAAATTCCGTTTCCCGAAAAAAATCCACCTGATGGATTGCCGTACAAAGTATCGTTTGTTCCATTAGTGCAATATTCTGCCGATAATCCTGTAAAACTTACTGTTGGATTTGTATTTATCTTAAACAGGAAAGCGTTGGTAGTGTCGGTTCCGCAATCATTTTGAGCTACACAGAAATATGTTCCGTTATCGGTTGAGTTAGCAGGGCTAAAAGTTAATGTGTCATTAGTTTCGCCCGTAATTGCTACAGAATTTTTAAACCATTGTAATGAAACCGGTGAAGTTCCTGTGAATGTTACAGGAAAGTTTACAGATGTTCCCATACAAACTATAGTATCAGTCAAAATTGATAAAAAAACCGGACTTTGATTTATGGTTACTGTAATTGGATAGCTTGTTGTGTCTCCGACGGAATTTGTAAGCAAACAAGTGTATATACCTATATCAGATGTAAGTACAGAATCAATAATTAATGTGTCATTATTTGAACTTACAATAAGCACACTGTCTTTATACCACTGAAAAGTAACAGGTAAACTGCTTGTTGCTTGAATATATAACAAAAGTGTGTCGCCCTCGCATTTTGTAATATTATATGGTTGCTGAACAATAACAGGTGGGGAATAATATCTTCCAACAAAAAAACTTGAATTTAACCCGGCAGAATCAAATGCTCCGCCACAAATTAAATCGTACCCGGAATTAGATAAACTATATCCCGTATTATTTAATCCGTTGCCAAGTGTTGTCCAGTTAAAACCGTTCCATTGGGCTATATAATTTGCATTAACCGAGCCGGCTGTGGTAAATAAGCCGGATGCAAAAGTTGAAGTTCCGATATATTTGATATTATAAATTGTACTATCTGTTCCTGTGTTTAGAGGGTTCCATAAACTGCCGTCCCACCTGGCAATATTATTAACTACTGTTGGGCCTGAATTTTTAAAATTGCCGGCAGCAGTTATTGAAAATAAACCTCCCATGCCATCAATAGAATAAACTGGTCCATCGAAACCGTTGCCAAAAGCCGACCAATCAGTACCATTCCAACTTGCAATATTGTTTGCCGGAACTCCTCCTGCACTTGTAAAGTTTCCACCAACAAATAAAGAGATTCCGTAATGAATTGAATAAACAGGTCCGTTGGTGCCTGAGCCAAGTGAATCCCATTCTCCGTTGTAACGGGCAATATGGTTAGCCGGAATTCCTCCAATGGTATCGAAATCACCGCCAACGTAAAGACAATTATTATAAAATTCAAATGCTTTTATTGTTCCATTACATCCGGCAGGTATAGAACTCCAGATAGTGCCGTTCCAAAAAGCAATATTTTGGACAGGAATACCCCCCGCAAGGGAAAAACTTCCGCCAACAATTAATAAAGTGTCGGTCTTAATTATTGAATAAATATTCCCGTTAACTCCTGTACCTAATGTTTGCCATGATGTTCCGTTAAAATAAGCGATATGGTTTGCCTCAATATTGGCAACAGAATCGAATGCGCCACCAATAAAAATATTGTTTCCATTAACAAATGTGGTAAAAACAGTATCGTTGGGAGCATTGGAAATAGTAAACAGGGTATCCCACCTGTTATTCTGCGAAAACAAGCTAAAAGCCGTAAATATTACAAAAAGTGCTGTGTAAATATTTTTCATATAATAGAAATTTAATTGGGGACAAATATAAAAAAAATATAGAGAAACATAAAATTTTAAATTAATCAATCGTACAAAAGCATTTTTTTCTTTAGATAACCTTATTTGGTACCTATCCATAATGTCAGAGCTCCTGACTTATCCTTGAAAATCATATAGTTACAGACTCCATATCGCAAAATAAAATCGCATGATTTTTTTTGAAACCATAATGTTCAGAACTCGTGATCTAATCAATTTTTTCGGTAATGCAGTCGCAAACTACTTTTTGATAAATTGTTCAAAATTGTTATATTGTTATCGTACAAATGTTTAGCGATATGGCTATTTGGCAATCATATAAAAGCAATTGTAACTA
>PCSS01000236.1 GCA_002771395.1 Bacteroidetes bacterium CG23_combo_of_CG06-09_8_20_14_all_32_9
TATACATGCTACTGGGTAGTAACAAATAATTAATTCCAATAAAAGTAGAGAGGTATAGAGGTATAGGGAAATATGGCTGTATCCTTATACCTTTATACCCTATACCTTCATACCTAACTTGCAAAATAGGATTTATTTTTTTTATGTCCCCTTACTTTTCCACTTTCCCCAGCAAGCATGTAATCGGAAAATGGTCGCTTAAATCTTCTTTTATAACCTTAAAATTATAGGCTTTATAAATAGGACTGTGAAGTATAAAATCGATTCGCAAAAGTGGAATTTTCCCGTTATAAGTGCTGCCGATGCCTTTACCTGCTTCGCAATAAGCATCTTTTAACCCGCTGCCAATTGTGCGGTAAGCATAAGAAACGGGAGTATCGTTAAAATCGCCGCAAACAATTACAGGGTAAGGGCATGCAGCAATATGTGTTGCCACAGCATCGGCTTGTTTTGCACGTTTTACAAAAGCACGTTTTATCCGGCGAATAATGTTTTTTGTATCTTTCACTTCACTGCTATCAACATTTAAATCAAGTTGATTAATAAAGCGATAATCTTCATATCCAAACCTAATGCTTTCGAGATGATTGTTATAAATCCGCACGGTATCGCCCCAGAGTAAAATATCTGTATAAATACTCATATTAGATGTTCCGGAAAAAATTATTTCGCCTTTATTTACAATAGGAAATTCGGTTAAAGTAGCTATTCCAAAGAAATAATCGCCTTTATTTATTACCGGGTATGAAGTGTGTATATTATTAGCCGTCAAAAATTTGACAAGCGTATCAGTTGTTGGGAATCCTCCGTCTTTCTGGTAATAATATTCCTGAAAGCAAAGAATTCCGGGATTTTCTCTGTTTAAAAGTTGAAATATTTTATTACGGTTGGGTTGATTGTTTTTCCAGTTATACAAATCAAAAAGTCTAACATTAAACGACATAATTTTTATTGTTCCGCTTTTTGGGTTTTTTGAATTAAAAAATCCGGGGTGATAATAATTGTAAAAAATATAGATTCCGAAAAGCACAAAAGGTAAAAAGATGAAAAGATGCTTTTTGTATTTTCTTAATAAAATAAGAACGAATACTATTATTGTTGCAATAAAAATGTATGGAAATGTAAGTCCTGTAAATGCCGGAAACCAGAATTTATGCGGGCTTATTAAAGGCGAAAGCATTGATATAACCAAAAGAATAATAATAGCATAAGATATGATTAAAAAAGAGTTTTTAATCAGCAGGCGAAAAATTGATTTGTGTTTTTTTTCTTTCAATTACGGTTGCTTGAGTTAAAGAGAATGTCTTTTTCTTTTTTTGATAAACTATCGTAACCCGATTTTGCAATTTTATCGAGAACGGCATCAATCTCCTTTTGTTTTTTTGCTTTTTCGTAGTTATAATCCATGTCGTTCATTTCTTTGATTTTGTTGTATGTGGCTTTCATTCGGAGTTTTCTTCTGAAAGGATTTTCGAAGCCCGAAAGCAATTTAGAAAACCATGCAAAGGCATCTTTACCCTTTTTAAATTGCATGGCGTATAAAAAACCAAAAAAAGCACCGCCCAAATGGGCAATATGTCCTCCGCTGTTTTCGCCGGCAATGCTTAAAAAATCAATAACAATAGTAAAAATGGCAATGTATTTTAATTTTACTTCGCCTATAAACATCAAATTTACTTTATGGTCGGGAATATAAAACGAAATAGCCACCACAACAGCAATTACAGATGCCGATGCTCCTAATGCCTTAGATTCATGCAGAATAGTTGCAAATATCGGGAAAATATTAAATGCAGTAACATAAAAAACTGCTCCAAAAATTCCGCCCAAAATGTACAAACCTGTAAGTTTTTTTGCCCCGATGTAAGCCACAAACATTTTTCCAAACCAGTAAAACCAAAGCATGTTAAACAAGATGTGCAAAAAATCTTCATGTAAAAACATGTAGGTAATTACTGTCCATGGTTGATATTTTAACAGGGATAAATCAGCGGGAAGTGAAAAATAATTTACAGGGTAATATGTTCCCGAATCTCTTATCTGCAATAAAAAAAGTACAACTCTGAAAATATTTACCAATATATAAACGGCAATATTCAGATACAAAATTTTCTCAAAACTGCTTGCAATTTTTAATCTGTTTATAGCAAACTTGTATATACTCATACCTGCTATTTAAACATTTTCTTAAACTTATTATTTTGCCAGTATTTTATCAATATAAACCCAAAAAGCATACCTCCAATATGAGCAAAATGAGCAATATTATCGCCGGGTTGGTTCATAACGCCGCTGTAAAGTTCAAAAATTCCATATAAAAAAACAAAGTATTTGGCTTTTAGCGGAAAAAAGAAATACAGGTAAATCATAGTATTAGGGAACAACATTCCAAAAGCCAGTAAAATGCCAAAAACCGCTCCCGACGCACCAACAGTAGGAATATTTAACCGCAATTCGAACTGATTTCGAATAAAATTATTAGTTTCGGCTAAATAATGGGTATCAAGCGGATGCTGAGTCCATTCATTAATAAAACCGGAAACCGCCGATTTATATTCGGGAAAATAATCAATAACAAGTTTGTGAAATGCTTCGGGCGAAGGTGCATTTTGGTATGCAATAATTCCATCGTGCATTTCGCCAAACCTGTACCAGCTTATTAAAAGATGAAGCCCGGCAGCACCCAAACCGGTAAAAATAAAAAAGAATAAAAACCTTTTAGTTCCCCAAACGTTTTCTATTGCCGCACCAAACATCCATAATGCAAACATATTTGAAAATATATGCATTAAACTGCCGTGCATAAACAAATGAGAGATAAGCTGGTATGGTTTAAAATATTCCGAATCGGGAAAGTAAAGTCCAAGGTATTGGGTTAAATCAAAGTTGAATTTGGAACGAAGAATTTCAGTTCCTAAAAACATAATAACATTAATAATAAGCAGGTTTTTTACTGCCGGTGGCATTAACCTGAAACCCATTGGAGAATATTGATTCATTATATCGATTTATTTGGGGTATCCACATGCCACATACGATAAAAACCATTAAAAATGGGATATATAGCCTTCGTAAGTTTTCGATGGTGATACGATATCTACGTAAACACTACGTTTTTTAATCCATCCAAATAATTATACAGCATAACTGTTTGATTTTGAAACTAAATTTATATGTGCTATGCAGATACCCCAGAAAAATTTTAATATTTTATTTACTCATCCTAACCCTCTTTAGTGGATAGAGAGGAAACAATTTGTAAAGTTAAAATTTTATTTTTTATCGGAAACATAAAACATAATAGTGTTGCAAAAATTTAATTTTTAAACTTCAGAGGTTATTGAAACCTGCGAGGTCTTGGTTTATTATATTCTCACACCAAATAATACAGATATCATCTATTTGTACTTGTTAGCCCCGCCATTTTTCTATTGTATTATCAAGTACTTGTTTTTGTTTCTCCATTGATTTGTCCTGAACCGAAAACAGCAAGTCTTTGAATTGTTTGTACGAAAATTTCTTGTTTTTCCCGCCGCCAAACTGGCCGGCATAACCATCTGAAAAGAGGTAAACAGTATTACCCGCATGGAGCTGTATTTTCATTTAACGGGGTAAACGCCTTTGCGAGATAATTTTTAAAAACACTGAATAAGTACAAATAAAATTTGGGCAAAGTTTAAAATTGATATTCCCTCCTAAAACAAATAAGTGCAAATTAGTGGATAGACAGGTATTCTTACATCAACTCCATAATATTCTCCAAATCTTTACTATCAAGTTTTATAGCCATCCCTGTTGCATTATTTTTAATAAGCAAATCTATAATTTCTTTTTTCTTTGAATTGTTAATTCCGGTTTGTGTGAGTTTTGTTGGACAACCGAGTTCTTCAAAAAGATTTTCAAAAGTTCGTATAGTTTTGTTGATTGT
>PCSS01000281.1 GCA_002771395.1 Bacteroidetes bacterium CG23_combo_of_CG06-09_8_20_14_all_32_9
TTAAAAATTAAATTAACGCTTATTTATGTTTTTAATACGCTTATTCGCAAAAACAATGCGCTTATTAGATATTTACGACATTTGGTATTTTGTATATTTTTATGTATTATGTTTGGGGCGACTAACAATAATGTTAGTTTAATTTAAAATTTAAGTGTTATGAAAAAGTTAAAAAAAGTGAAACAAACAAATGTTCAGTTATCAAATGAGTTAGTTGAAAAATTGAAGACTGAAGAGATGATTGTAGTTAAAGGGGGAGTTGTTAGACAGGATAATATTTATATTTGGTGTACACCTGTTTACTACAAATGTAAAAAAGATTAAAAAAATCTATTTTAAGAGAAAATTCAGTATGAATTTTCTCTTTTTTTATTAATAAAATTTGTTTAAAAAATATATACAATTTATATAAAACTATGAAAAAAAGTTTTTATAATACATATTTACAAATTAACAATGATTATTTTTTGTATTTTAATTCTGTAACTGCCTCATATATAATTCTTACTAAAACAAAACATTGTTTATTTACTGACAAAGATGTCAATAGTTTAAAAAAGGAAAATCCTGATATTTATTTAAAACTATTGGATAATGGATTTATTGTTCCCTACCATTCTGACAAAGAAGAAATGAATGTTATTAAGTTTAATAGAGAAAAAAGGAAATATTCAATTTCTGAATACGAAGTAATAATTATGCCAACTTTAGACTGTAATTTAAATTGTTGGTATTGTTGTGAGACTAAGATTGAGAATACTTATATGTCAAGCAATATAAGGAATAAGATATTAAAACATTTAGAAAATAAATATTCATTAGAACCATACTCTATATTAAAATTAAATTTTTTTGGAGGCGAACCATTACTCTTTTCAAATAAAATAGTAATACCATTAATAAAACAAATTCTTAAATTTATAAGTAATAAAAGTATCTCATTAATAATTGGTTTTACAACAAATGGGACTCTTATTTCTGATGAACTTATTGATATATTACAAAATTTACAAGTTAATTTTCAGATAACTATTGATGGTGGTCAAGAAAAACATAATAAAGTAAGATTTTATAAAAAAAATCATACATCAACATATCAAGATATTATTCACAATATTTATAAAATTAACACATTAAATAATGTTAGTATCACAATAAGAATTAATTATGATAATAACACATTATTTAAACTTGAAAATTTATTAACTGATTTAAATAATTTAAACAAAAATCGTTTATTAATTGATTTAGTTAAAATTTTTCAGGTAGATAATGAAAAAATTGAAGAAGAACAACTTAAAAACGTAATAAAAGAAATTAAAGAGAATGGATTTACAATTAGTAATTTTTTAAATCCAAATAATTATACTTGTTATGCTGATAACTATAATCAGGTTTCGTTTAATTATGATGGTAAAGTAAATAAATGTAATTTCATCGATTTTACAAAAGCAGAAGAAGAAGGTAAATTAATGGAAAATGGGATGATTATTTGGAATGATGAAAAATTAGCTTGTAGATTATTAGCAAGAATCCCCAAAAATTGCAATATTTGTAAGCTATTACCTTCTTGTCCTGGTATATGTACCCAAAAAATACTTCAAGGTAGTACAAATTGTTTTTTTGGAAATAAAAGTAAAGATGAAATTATTATTGAAAATTTCGAATTAATAAATTAATTATGAGTAGATATATATATTTATTCGTTTTTGTTATTCTAAACATAAGTGTTTATGCTCAGAGTACTTTTTATGGAAACATTTCAACGACACAAGAAAATCTAGAATTTGCATCTATTTTATTAAAAGACATAAATGATACATCAAAAATATTATATGGAACTATTTCCGATATGCAAGGCAATTATCGGATTGAGAAATTAAATTACGGGAAGTATTTATTAGAAGTTTCAATGATTGGTTATTTATCAATTGCAGATACTATAATTATAGAACAAAATGAAACAATAAGAAATATAATACTAAGTGAAATTCCAGAAAAACTCAAAGAAGTAATCGTAAAATCTGAAAAAGTTAAGGTTGAAATTGATAAAAATTCTTATTATATCATGCCTGATGAAAAAAAGAATGCATCATCATCTATAAATCTTTTAGAAAAAATACCTAAAATTATAGTCGATAAAACAAATAATACTATTTCGTCAATTAATGGTAAGAAAATAAAAATTCTTATAAATGGAATGAATTCAAGTGAAACTGATTTGCTTAGTTTAAATCCAAATCAGGTTATAAAAATCGAGCACTATGCCATACCACCTGTAAGATATGCAAATTCAGGTTATGATGGGGTAGTAAATATAATCACAAAGAAATCAACACAAGGGATAAGTGGTACTTTAAACACTATTAATGCCTATTCTACAGGTTTTGGTAATAATTTGTTAAATTTAAAGTATAACAATAAACAATCACAATTTAGTTTATCATATTTTTTTAGTTATAGAAAACATAATAACAGAACAGTTGACGATGAATTAAAATATTCAATAAATGATAGTTTATATACAAAATTAAAAACTGGTGTTAAATCACCATTTATATACCAATTAAATGTAATAGATTTAGAATATATAATACAAAAAGACAGTAATTTTACATTCCGTGCGAAATTTTCACCTACCCTCTATTTAAGCGATAGAAAAAACAATCAAAATATTAAATATTTAGAAATACTTGACACTATTATAGGCAAAGGACTATCGGTAAGTTCTTTAAATGAATTTCAACCTGTTCTAGATTTGTATTTTGAAAAAACATTTTCTAAAAAAAAGAAGTTGATTATTGATATAGTTCCATCACTTTATGAAACAAATTACAAAAGCACTATAATTGAAACAGTTAACAATAACGATACTTCTCTCTTTGATAATAATAAAACTAATAATAATAAATATTCTTTAATTACTGAAAGTTGTTATTCAACATACTTAAAGAATCATGCCTTAAACTTTGGTATTAAATACTCGTATTTTAATTCATCTCAAAATGTAATTAACAAATTTGGCATTAATTATTATTCAACTATTTCTTCCGAACAATATGGATATGGTGAAATTATGGGAAATTTAAATAAAATTAAATATAAAATTAGTGTTGGTTTAAGTAATAATTACTTTATAGAAAATACAGATAAAAATAAATATAACTTTTTAATTTTCTTACCATCTGTTAACTTTGGTTATTTAATAAGTGATAAAATTAATATTGCACTAAATTATATCAAAAAACCTGAAATTCCATCACTATCACAATTAAGTCATAATATCTTTATGATAGATAAAAGAATAATATTTTCTGGGAATTCGCAACTAAAGCCGTATTCAAGCAATAATTTTAATTTAACAGGACTTTTCCAATCTTCAAATTTTATTCTTTCACCTGAAGTTAACTATATTTTTGCAAAAAATCCAATATTGTCAAATTACACATTTATAAACAATTATATTTTAGAAACTTATAATAATGAGGATTGGTTTAGTAAATATAATTTAGGTTTAAGTTGTAATTATAATCCATTTAAATCTAATATTTTTAATTTAGTGTTTTATTCAGAAGTTTTTAGGCAACAAAATAAAATTAATACAAATACATATTCTATGTATGGTTTGTTTTATAACATTACAATAAATTTAAATTATAAAAATATTTCATTCAATTTGCAATATAAAAGCAATTATAAATATTTATTAGATAAAGAAATTAATACTGATGGCGAAAATTTACTTTGTATGCTTCAATATAAAATTAAAAAATTAATTTTTGGTATAGGAGTTTATAATCCATTTATTAAATCATGGTATAGTTCAAGTGAAACTATACCTAATTTATCGGTATATAATAAAAATACAGTTAATATCTTTGATAATGGCAGTATGATGGTATTTAATTTTTCATTTAATTTTTTATCTGGGAAAAATTATAATGAAACTGCAAAAATATTAAATAATTCTGATAATGATTCTGGCATTTTAAAAATTGACAAGTAAATATGCCTTTTAATTTCTATCCCCAACCCGATGCCATGG
>PCSS01000136.1 GCA_002771395.1 Bacteroidetes bacterium CG23_combo_of_CG06-09_8_20_14_all_32_9
TAAAAAACTGCAATATGCTCATATTTTTATTTTCATTGTTGTTTTTCATTGTTATATCGCTCAATGCACAATGGCAAACTCAATTTTCCGGTACATCAGCTTATTTAACAATGTTAACCGCAATAGTTCGGTAATATTTTACAAAATGCTGATTATTAATAGATTCTTCACGGAGTTTACCCTGAGTATGAAAGAAAGATTCTTCGCTTCGCTCAGAATGACAGCAGGCGAAGGGTTCAGAATGACAAAAAGCATTAATAACAAGCATGTTGTAATTTTGACACATTCACTTCGTTCAGTGTAAACTTTAGGAGAAATCTAAAAATATACCGAAGTATTGAACCGTTTAAAGTATAATCATAACTTTGCTTCGTATATTATATGTGATTTTTTTTTGATGACAACTATTAAAAACAATATTGAAAGAATCAGAGAATCAATTCCTTCAAACGTAAAATTAGTTGCAGTTTCTAAAACCAAACCAATAGAAGCTATTCAGGAAGCATGGGATTGCGGACAACGAATTTTTGGCGAAAACAGAGTTTTAGAATTAGCGGAAAAACATTCAAAAATTAACTTACCCATTGAATGGCACATGATTGGACATTTGCAAACAAATAAAATTAAATATATTGCGCCTTTTGTGTCTCTTATTCAATCGGTTGATTCCTTTAAACTTCTGAAAGAAATTAATAAAGAAGCAGTTAAAAATAATCGTGTTATAAAATGTCTTTTGCAAATTTTTATTGCTCAAGAGAAAACAAAATTCGGATTTTCTGAGTTTGAAATAGAAGAAATGCTTAGTTCGGTTGAATTTAAAAACCTTAAATCAATTAAAATTTTAGGATTAATGGGAATGGCTACTTTTACTGATAATCAGGAACAAATAAGGAAAGAATTTAGAAGTCTGTCAAAAACCTGTAATAAAATTAAATCTGCTTTTTATAATGATAATCCTGAATTTTGCGAAATATCGATGGGAATGTCAGGCGATTATAAAATTGCTGTTGAAGAAGGCAGTACAATAATTAGAGTTGGCAGCGCAATATTCGGAACGCGCGATAGTATTTTAACAAACTAAAGATTCTACTTCAATAAGTAATTTTAAATTTTCACCGGAAGACTGATTTTTTAACTTTTTAACATTTTCTTTAAATATACTTAATTGCTTTTCATCTAACTTCATATAATTCATTTCAATTACCGAGTAAGCTTCAATAGCGTGAGTAATACTTTCATTACAAATTATTTCAATAAAATAATTAATGTATGGTGAATAATTAAGCCCGTTTTGCCAACAGGCAGAAATTAATTGCAACCGAACATTAGCATCTGTTTGTTTAATAAGCCCTTCCATAAAATATTTTACAGAATTGTTATCTTTTAAATTGATAAGTATATTGAAAACTTCATTTTTAATATTTTTTGACGTCGATTTGGCAAATAAATCAATTAAATTTGTAACTAATTCGAAATATTTTTTTTTCGAAATATTTTTTAAAGTATAAATAACTTCTTTTTCATTTGCTGAAAATAATTTTTTATGTAAACTAATTTTATGATTCATAACTGATAAGCAATTTTTTTGTTTACTTTCCAAAGTAAATAAAATTATTGTTTTATATATTTTTAAAAAATATTTTTTTATATAAAATTATTTTTTTAAAAAAAATTTGTTACTTTTGCAAAAATCCTTAATATTGCAAACAAAATAAAAGGAATGTGTATGAAAATTAAACTATTGAACATTAGCAAATTAACATTTTTTTCCGTTTTCACGGCAACAGTCCTTATGGTAGGATGTAACGGCAATAACGGTAATGTTGAAGATCAGATTGAAGATTCTGTTAAAACAGACAACCTTTCTGACGAATTTAACAAAGCAAAACAAGTTATTTATGGAATTCCATCTCCCATAGAAACTGCTATGTTAATGAAAAGAGCTGGAGCCAAGTATAACCAGGATTATCTTAATCCACTCTTAAACGTTGGTAACTATACAACAACCAAGAGTATGTCTTTAAATTTAGGTATTTATAGCACAGATTTAAGTTTTGCAAGTATGTTTGAGCAATCGCAGTCAACAATAAAATATCTTTCGGCTACAAAAAAACTTGCCGACGAATTGGGAATTCTTAATGCAATTGATAAAAGTATAATTACCCGCTTGGAAAACAATGTAAATAATCGTGATTCTTCAATGGAAATTATTTCCGAAACTTTTATGAATTCAAATTCTTTCCTTAAAGAAAACGACCGTGGTGAAATTGCTGCAATAATATTAACAGGTGGCTGGTTAGAAGGTCTTTATATAGGTTGCCTGGTTGCAAAAAATACTGCTTCAAATAAAGAAATGATTGAACGAATTGCCGACCAGCGTTTATCATTAAACACTTTAATCAGTTTAATGAACGAATATAAAAACGACCCAAACGTTCAATCTATCCTTCCTGATATGGAGCGATTAAAAACTGTTTTTGACAAAATTCAGACTTCATCATCAAATATGGAAGTTGTTGAAAAAGATGGAAAATCAATAATTTCTTCAAAATCTGAAGTAAAAGTTTCGACCAAAGTCTTTAATGAAATTTGTGAAACAATTACCGAAATAAGAACAAACATTATTAAATAATTGGCAGCCATGAAAAAAATATTTATTTTCATTGTAGCAGTAACAATGGTAGCAGTGCTTCCAAATGCTGCTAATGCACAATGCAAAAATTTTGCAAAAAAAATATGCAAACTTGAGTTACTTCCTTATGTTCACGATGGTATTTATAACGCTACGGTTCTATCAGAAGGTGAAACAGCCGAACTTTATAAAACTTTTTATTCCGGTCAGGAATATAGAATTACTATTTGTGGTGACGAAAATCTGCCGCCAATTCAATACCAGGTATTAGATGCCGAAAGAAATGTTTTGTATGACAATAAAAAACATCAGTTTGCTAAGAATTTCGATTTTAAACTTGAATCAAGTAAGCAATTAATTATTTCTATTCAGGTACAAACTTCTGATGAATTATCCGACCAGATTTTAAGCGGTTGCGTTGCTGTTTTAGTTGGATTTATGAATATTGAAAATTCATTTAAACAGTACTAAATTTACAATTTTGTAACTACCCGGTAGCAGATATAAATTATAAATGCCGTTATAGGGCATTAATCTAAAAGTAATTAGAGTCTGTTCGTAAAGTCAGTGTTTTAACCTGAACTTAGCGAAGCGATCTCACGAACACCTTATAAAATATAAAATATATGAGTAAATCGGACATTATGGACAAACACTAATTAGGTTTTTGCTTCGCAAAAGATAGTTCCGAAAATAAAAGTGGCAGCCAGCGGCAGTTGGCGGTTCTGGATATTGCTGTTGTTTTTGCTGCTTGTTGATTACGCCTTTCAGGGACCCAAAATACATTGAGTAAAAGTGGCAACTCTATTCGATATATTACCTTGATTTTTGTGAATTTTTACAAAATGATTAAAAATGATAATTGAAAGAACAGATAAAGAAATTTTGATACGAATCCCTAATACAGTTGATATTGAAGGGGTTCAACGTATTATTGATTACATTCGATATCAAGAGGTTACTTCAAAATCAAAAGCAAGTCAAAAGGATGTTGATAAGCTTGCAGATGAAGTAAACAAAGGATGGTGGAAAAAAAATAAGGACACATTTCTTAAATGATTATTATCGTTGATACTAACATTGCCTTCAGTGCAATTGTAAATACAAAAAGCATAATTGGTGATTTGATTCTAAATTCAAATAATATATTTCATTTTCAAAGTTGTCATTATTTATGGGAAGAGATTGATAATCATTGGAATAAATTGAAAAAAATCTCAAAATTAAGTAATAAAGACCTGCTTGAATCACAGAGACTTGTATATAAAAATATAAGTTTTATAGACGAAGGACAGATTCCAAAGAGCCACAGATTAATTGC
>PCSS01000292.1 GCA_002771395.1 Bacteroidetes bacterium CG23_combo_of_CG06-09_8_20_14_all_32_9
CTACATTTTTTTATCTCAGAACAAGGATTAACCCCGTAGGATATTTTCTTTTTTTTTGCATATCCGTTTTTCAACAAGAGTTATCCTACGGGGTTAATGGGTGTCCTTAATTCATTTGTCGTATAACCATTACTTTCCTCTTCTTTGCAAAATAATTTTAATGGTATAAATCATGATTTTAAAATCTATGTAAAGCGACATATTTTCAATATAAATAAGATCGTATTTAAGTCGTTCAATCATTTCTTTAATATTTTCGGCATAACCGAATTTCACTTGTCCCAATGATGTAATACCGGGTCTTACTTTTTGTAAATGAGTATAATGCGGGGCTTCTTTAATAATTTGGTCAATAAAATACTGTCGTTCGGGACGCGGTCCCACTAATGACATCTCACCTTTTATTACATTAAAAAACTGGGGAATCTCATCAAGGCGAACTTTTCGCATAAATCTTCCGAAATTTGTTATACGGTTGTCGTTACGTGTCGAAAGTGCGGGACCGTTTTGCTCGGCGTTAACACACATCGACCTGAATTTAAAAATTTTAAAAGGTTTTCCGTATCTTCCAATGCGCTCGTGAGTATATAAAATGGGCCCAGGTGAAGAAATTTTTACTCCTGTAATTAAGAAGATGTAAACAGGAATAAGGATAATAATAGCAATAATTGAAAACAAAATATCAATAAGACGTTTTACATTTAACTGCCATTCGGGTAGCAGGTCGCGTGATATTTGAATGAGAGGTGCAGAATATAATGATGTCATTTTAACACTGCCTGTAAGAATATCGTAAAGTGTTGGAATTATTTTTACTACAAGTTGTTTGTTGTCAATTTTATTGATAATGTTATTAATCTGATAGTGCTCAGAGGTTTCGATAGCAATAATAACTTCTTCAATTTTATTATCGTCAATAATTTGCGGCAAGTTGTTAATGTTTCCGAGATACTTTAAATGTTTGTCTAATATGTATTTCGATTTTTCAGAAACACTTACAAATCCTATAAATTTATTTCCTGCCGATTTCTGTTCGGCTTCCATTTCTTTAAACAAATCATAAGCTTTTCTGTTACTTCCAATAAGTAAAGTATTAAAACCAAAAATTCTGTCCTGAATTCGATGCACTGTGCGGGTTGTAAGAATTAACCGTGGAATGTATGTAAGTATAAACTGAAGACCGAAAATAATTAAAATGGAACGGTAATAATTTTTGTAATAAAATACATAATCGTCAAGAATAATAACAAAGAAAATAATTACTACACCAACTATAGTTATAATTAAAGTTTGCCCTAATTCTTTTAAACGCGAACGACGATAAATATCTTTATAATAGCCCGATAAATAATTTATAAAAATCCAGAAAAAAGGGATAATTATTAATCCCGAATAAAATTTATTATCGTAATTTATATCAATAGGATAACCAAAAAAAGCGGATTCGATAAGTATTTTTCTGAGAATAAAAAACAAACCCCAACTTATACTTCCGGCAATAAAATCGGAGATTACATATTTGGCAGTTTGTAAGCGTTTATTCATTAAAAGTGAATTAATTTAATATTATCAATTTTAATTTCCCCGTTTGTGTAGCCCGATTCAAGAGACGCCCCAAAAAAAATGTTGTAATCAAGAGCGTCTGTGTTTTGTGAAATAATGTATGAAAGGTCAATATAAATGTGATTAAATGATTGAGGATGGGGATTTATACAGATGATAGAAGTTTCTATACTTTGCTGTAATTTATTTACAAATACACCAACAATAAATGGGTGATTGCATTGGTAATCAAGTTCAAGAAAAACTTCCGAACCGTTTGAAGGAAGAACGTATTTTTCGGTTGACTTATACTGGAATTTTTGCCTGATGGCATCAATATAAAAAACACCGTATTGTTGAACGGTATTAACGGTATCATTTTTAATGTATAAAATTGTATCGCTTTTTGATGTCCTGTCAAGGGTAAATCCGTTATTCTGAAAATTTTCGAGCCATACAAATTTTGTTTCGGGTTTGAAAGTAAAAACAGGTGTTAAAATCATTTGCTTTTCGGGAATAAAAGTGGTATCAAAGGATAAAGAGTTATAAAACGGATAAATAATTCGGCTGGCGGCAATTCCGTTTACCTTTACACCGGCTCTGAGCATTAAACTGTGATTCCCTTCGGCAATTACGGGAAAATTTACAGGTACTTCATACGTACCCTGCCTGTTTCCGTCGATATTTACCCAAATATCTGAAATGTTATTTTGTGAACTGCCTTGCGAAATGCTATCGCTCAAAAGTATGCATTTTGAAATTCTGATATATGAAGGTATGGGTTCTTCTTTATCAAATTTTTGGCAACTTAAAACTATTATTAAAATTGCTGAAAATATGTAAAATATAACTTTTTTATAAGACATGTAGTAATAAATGTACCATAAACGAAAAGGGTGCAAATTTATTATATATTAAAAATTGTAACTACTTAACAGAAAAAATTGCTACAATGGAGCAATGAGCAATAAGCAATGAGCAATTCAGCAGTTTAGCAATGAAGTAACGAAACAATGAAGCAATGTAACAATGTGATTGGCATTTTCAAAAAAACTGTCTGCGGCTTGAGCTACAAAATTATCAGATATTTATTTTTTCTATTATTTCATTTGCTACCTGTAGCGCTTTAAATCCATCATCAAGGGTTACTAAAGGGGTTGAATTATTTTCGATACATTTGCTAAAGGCTAAAAATTCTTCTTTTAATGCATTGCTATTTGTTATTTCATAATTCTCAATTAATAATTCTTTTAACATATTGCGATAATTGTTAAGTACGGGATTACAATTATTTTCTATTTTTTTAAATTTTACTGTCTCAGTTTTTTTATTCAGAAAATCAACAATAATGTATTCATCTTTTTGGAAAAACTTATATATAACTATATTATCAGGTGAAATACGGCTTGAGGTAATATTTGCAACACAGCCGTTGTCGAATTCGAGGCGAGCGTTGGCAATGTCGGCAGTTCCACTTACAAATTTAGCCCCGTTAGCATCTATTTTTTTAATATTTGCATTAACCGTACCAAGTATAATGTCAATATCATAAATCATTAAATTTAATATTACCGAATCTTCCGGTGAACTATTTGTAAACGGCTGTAATCGTTGAATCTCAATGTAAACCGGGTTATTTATATGAAGTTGCGCTCCTCTGAAAGCAGGATTAAATTGCTCAATATTACCAACTTGCACTTTTATTGATGCTTCTTCGGCGAGTTTTATAAGATTTTCTGCATCTTCAACTGTAAGTGTAACAGGATTTTCTATAAAAACATGTTTTTGTTTTTTAATCGCTTCAACGGCACACTCATAATGCAGCGATGTAGGCACAGCAATATCAACCACATTTACTTCATTAAGAAGTTCTTCGTAAGATGAAAATACGCTAATATTAAATTCTGCAGATATTTGCTTAGATGTTTCGGGGTTAATGTCGTAAAATCCAGCTAATTCAAATTCAGGTATTTCTTTTAACTCCTTTATATGAGATCTGCCAAAATGCCCAACTCCAATGATGCCTATTTTTTGCATTTCTATAATATTTTTTGCAAAATTATATCAATTTAAGGTTGTTATTTTATTTTATTAACATTTTATGGTTGATAAATATCTTAAATCCGCAAGTGATTTATAACTCATTGTCTCCCGCAGATTTAGCTTATTCACCCTGTTAAATAGTGTTTGTCTGTAATGTCGGTTTCTTTTGATTTAAGAACACGAATTAAAACTTTTAACAAACTATGGCACGGTTTAAAACCGTGCCATAGTTTCGAACGCAGAAGCCGAACATTACAGACAAGCACTAATTAGAGTCTGTCCATAATATCAGCATTTGGGGATAGTGGTATAGGGAACTTTCCGAAAGTTAACAGAGCCATGGCCTTTGCAAACTTTCGGAAAGTTATAATGACGGCTAAACCCTTATACCATA
>PCSS01000198.1 GCA_002771395.1 Bacteroidetes bacterium CG23_combo_of_CG06-09_8_20_14_all_32_9
TTGAAAAATGAGCATAACAAAGAAAAAGCAATTTTTAGAAGTCCCGTATAATTTATTTGCCGATATGGTAATAGTGCATTATTA
Organism: Bacteroidetes bacterium CG23_combo_of_CG06-09_8_20_14_all_32_9; assembly: GCA_002771395.1. Taxonomy (GTDB): domain Bacteria; phylum Bacteroidota; class Bacteroidia; order Bacteroidales; family GWA2-32-17; genus GWA2-32-17. Next base: position 85 of record PCSS01000198.1, read on the forward strand.
TATGTTTAATTTGCTGATATAGTTAAAGTGCTAACAATAATTGAAAAAGATATTGATATAATTGTACAAAGTTTAATTTTAACTTGTATTTTTGAAACGTAAATGTTTATCAATGGATATACGTGATGAGGAAATAAAAGAGTTTATCGAAACTGTATCTTTAAATTCAAACTATAATTTTTCAGACTATACCGTGAAATCTTTCAGAAGGCGTATGGAAAAGATTGTTAACGATAATAACTGTACGTTAACTGAAATAACTAAAAAATTGAAAAACAACACTATTTTTTTAGAAAAAATTGTTCGGGATATTACCGTAAATACTACCGAACTTTTTAGAGACCCAAAGGTATGGCTCGAAATTCAAAAAGAAATTATTCCAGAATTAAAAAAATTACCAACTATAAATATTTGGCACGCAGGCTGTTCGTCGGGACAAGAACTATACTCAATGCTTATGTTTTTAAACGAAAATGACTTATTGGAAAAAACGAAAGCGGTAGGAACCGACATTAATTCTGAGATTTTAGCAGAAGCTACAAAAGGGCAATATAAATACCGCTTTAATTACGAATACTTGCCAAATTTCGATCAAGTTTTAAATGTTTTGCCCGAAAAAAAAAAATACTATATTCTAAATATATGGATATTAACGAACTCAAAGATTTCATTAAAATTAAGCCATTTTTATTAAACAAAGCAGAATTTATGAAACACGATTTGGTAACAGATAAAAACATTTTTGGACGAAAATTCGATTTCATTATTTGTCGTAACGTGCTTATATACTTTAATAATACTTTGCAAAATAAAACATTATACATGTTTTGGGAAAATTTGAACGATGACGGATTCTTAGTAATTGGTTTTCACGAAAGTATAATGGGTGCAATGGCATTAAAATTTATTAAAAAAGGGCATTGTTATTTTAAAAAATCAATAAACAAACTATAATAATTATGTTTGAAGATTACTCAAATGCTTCTATAGATATTATAAATGAAGACGTTGCCCAAAATATTAAAGGAATAATTTCAAAAAAGTTTTCGTTAGATTTAACATTTTTTGATTCCTTTGTTTTCAGAAGAAGATTAACCATTGCTTTGTCATTTCTAAGAATATTGCCCGAAAACATAGTTTCAAAAACTCAAAAATTTAATACTGAAACAATAGACATATTAATGAGTTTTTTGCATCCCTGCGAAACAGAATTATTCCGCGATACAGATACATGGATTTTTTTACGCGATAAAATTTTACAAAAAGTAATTTCTTCAAATAATGCTAATATACTTATTTATAATGCTACAAGCGGCGAAGATTTATACAGTATTTTAATGTTAATTAACGAATATTTTCCATTAATAAATACTGAAATAACAGTTACATCACCATCACAATATTCTTTAAAAAATATTTCAGAGGGAATTTTTGCTCAACACAAAAACCGCTCATTTCTATTGAATTATAAAGCGATTTTTGGTAACAAAGACGCTTCTAAATATATGGAAATAAATAATAATAATCTATTATTTAAGAAGAATTTTTTAAATAACGTTATTTATAAAATACATGTTCCCGGTAAAAATACTGATACAGATTTTAAACAATTTGATTTGGTAATTTGCAGAAATAAAATGTTGCCATTTACTATCGAAAAATCTGAAGTTTTTTTTGAAGAAATAATAACATTTTTAAAACCCAAAGGTTATCTGGTAATTGGAACAAATGAAAATTTACCCCCAAAAAATGAAAGCGCATTCCAGGTAATTTCTTTTAACAAAAAAATTTTTTTAAAAAAAACGGATGACAAGTAAAGCAATTGTAATTGGAGGCTCTGCCGGAAGTTTTAAAGTTGTAACAAAAATTATTTCGTTACTGCCTAAGAATATTGGATTTCCTGTATTTATTTGTTTACACCGATTACGCTCAATACGAATTGGGTTTGCAGAAACATTGGGAATATTTTCTACTTTACAAATAGTTGAACCTTCTGACAAAGAATTGATTGAGCCAAATAAAATTTATATTGCACCGTCAAATTATCACATGTATATTTTACAAAATGGCAGAATTGGACTTTCGGTTGAAGAGGAACTTAACCATTCCAGACCATCAATAGATATGACTTTTATAACTGCTTCCGAATTTTTTAAAAAAAATCTTCTAGGAATTATTCTTTCAGGTGCAAATAATGACGGAGCCAACGGATTATTAAAAATAAAAGAAAACGGAGGCTTAACTATTGCCCAGCAACCTAAAGAATGTGAGGTTTCTGTAATGCCTCTTTCGTGTATAGAAAACAATAGTGCAGGTAAAATATTAACAATTAATGAGATTATTAAAAACATAAATATTTTTATATCAAATAATATTTGAATTGTATTTTTAAAATTTATTAATAACTTTATGCCAAAATTATGAACTACTCAGCAGGTGTTTTTTCTCCCGCTGATATTGCTGATTAACGCAGAAAAATAAAATGACTGAAAATGAAATTTCATACATAATAAATTATAAAAACATCAGCGTTCATCCGCAGGAAAAAATTATGACCCGAGTAGTAACCAAAATTAAATGATAAAATGGCTGTTGAAACATTAAACAATCTTTCTTTTCTCACTTTATTAAAGAAGTTTGAACCTGCCATATTTCTTTATAACACCATCTTATATTACGAAGGCGAAGTAAATCACGAAATTACAAAAGCATTAACTTTTACAACCGAGAAACATCTTGGCAAAACCAATGCAAAACACATAATTCAGAAAAAAATTTTTAATGTAATGGTTGAATGTTTGCAAAATATTGATAAATACGCTGTTGAATTTGCAATTTCAGAAAATAATTTAACCCGCAAAGGTGCAATTTTGGTTTCAGAAAATAAAGATGCTTATTATATCGTAGCCGGGAATATCGTTAATCAAAAGCAGATTGAAATCTTAACTGTAGTAATTAATAATTTGAAATTAAGAAAAAAAGAAGATCTTCGTTTTTTATATAAAAAACAACTCAAAAATGGAATGCTCTCAATAAAAGGTGGTGCCGGCTTAGGTTTTATTGATATTGCACGCAAAACCGGAAATCCATTACAGTTTTGTTTTTATCCGTTAAACAGTGATTTGTCTTTTTTTGTTTTAAAAATTTGTATCACTAAATAATTTTTTATTATGGAAGCACTTAATATTCAGGCAACAAATGACACTCCTGCTGTTATCTTTAATAAGGATAATAATAAGTTCGAAATTAAAGGTAAAAGCTTGCCCGAAGATGTAAATTCATTTTATGATCCCGTTTGCAAGTGGTTAGAGAAATATTTCGAAAACCCAAACCCAAATACCATTATTGTTTTTAATCTCGATTATCTAAATACAGCTTCTTCTAAATCATTACTTGCATTATTTTTAATTTTAGAAAATGCAATAACTACCGGTCATAAAGTAGAAATTGTGTGGGAATATCTTGTTGATGATGAGGATATGCTTGATGTTGGCGAAGAATATTCTCAAATTATTAAAGTTCGGTTTAAATTTGTTCCACTTGAATCTGAAGATGAATAATATTATTAACTGATGTTACGCAAATAATAGATTTTTAAGTCTTAAACAAAATGCCAATAAATGTTACTGTTCGGGTAAAGAATCAAGGGGTTAGGCCAATGTCATTTAGTTAATGTTTAATTTGCAGATAATCAATAGCCACGAGCTTTAGCTCGTGAGTAAATATACAAATTAAACTGGGTTTTAGCCCAATATTTTTAACGAATATTGGGCTAAAGCCCGAAAATGATGCTATTTAATTCCCCGACATAAATGTCGGGGCAATTAAAAATCCTGATAAACAGCATTTTATTCCTTAACTAAATGACATTGGGGATTAGGCTGCCGGCTTCTGATTACTGGCTCCCGATAACAGCAACCAGTAACCAGTAACTATCAAC
>PCSS01000190.1 GCA_002771395.1 Bacteroidetes bacterium CG23_combo_of_CG06-09_8_20_14_all_32_9
AGCAATATGTTTTAATTATGAGATTGCTTCATTTCATTAGCAATGACGTTGGGCTTGCGGATTTAAGGTATAATATTTAATGTAATAAATTTGTGGTTATCTTTACAAACTTTATAAATAAGCCACAGAACATTATCAATGAAAATATTATTATCTTCCATTTTAGTCATTCAATTGCTGGCGTCATGTTCTAATAATGCTGATTCGACATATTTTGATTTTTTTCTGAATGAACCATGTATGATTGTTAATGAAGAACAGGATAATTTAATTGAAGGGAAGTATTTGTTCGTAAATAAAATAATAATAAAAGATTCATCTATTGTTTTAAATATGCCTTCTGATTTTTACGTAAACAATAGTAATTGCAATAAGTGGATTTTAGGATGGGGGACAAACAAACCATTGTACGATGCCGGTGTAGAGAATTTAAGAATAATTAAAAAAATAGACATGGTAAATAAAATTATATTTTTAGGCAAACTATTAAGAGGGGAGGGGTTTCCTCAAAAAAACCAGAGAGTTGTTTTATGGAATACTCAACCATCGGGTTTTATAAATCCTAATGAAAAACCTGTAATAAACACTAAACTTTGGCCGGAATTTAGTGGTTCAAGTGTCCATTTTAGCTCAGTAGTTTTTGATAGCTTGTTAGGAAAATGGGTAATGATTTTTAACGAATGTGATACTAATAAAATTTCAATATATGCTGCAATATCTGATAACCTGACAGATTGGGAACCTGCAAATAATGGGAATCCTGTATTAAGAGATTCGGACTTTATAAAATGCGTTTGGGCGGGAGCAGATAAAGAAAGGAAAGTAAAACAAACGCCTTTTACTTCTGATATAATCAGACATGAAAACAAATGGTATCTGTTTATGGATGGATGTAGTGATGACGGGAAAAGGCAAATCGGTCTTGCTATTTCAAAAAAATCGGTAATCGGACCATATCATATTATTGACAAACCGGTATTGTCGCCCGGCAGACAAGGCACATGGAATGATGATGGTTGTTTTTATGCTAAAGTAATCAGGTATGGTAGTCGTTATATTATGTTTTACGATGGAAGAAATTATGAGGGGAATGAAAGAGTAGGAATGGCATTTTCAAATGATTTAATTTACTGGGAAAATTCTGAAAATAATCCTGTAATAGACCAACATATCGGGTGGAGAAGCGCTATTGGTTGCACCGAGCCTAACTATATTGAAATTCGTAACGATAGTATTCTTTTAATAATAGCCGGTGTTAAAAAATTTAAAGTTGGAGCATGGCATCATTATATCACAGGAAGAATGTATCTTTACAAGTCTGGAAATGTTGATGATGCCCAGTTAGGAGTGTTTTTATCGGTTAATGGAGGTAAAAGTTTTGTGCCTCATATTTTTAATCCTGTTTATGTAAATAATTATTCTAATATTTTTGAAAATGAACATTTAGGGGGAAACATAGAGTTAATAAAAACTGATACCCTTGATTATTTATTCTACCAGGGTAAATCAAGTTACCAGGGAATGAAATATAATGTTTTAATGAAATTCCGGAAACACAAATAACATTTAATAAAATGTATTGTGTAATTGTATGTAAACTTGTGTGTATCGGGTGGAAACTTATTTTACAATTTCAGGGTCAATAATAATACGACCGCAATATTCGCAAACAATAATTTTTTTTCGGGTTTTAATTTCGAGTTGTCGCTGAGGTGGAATTTTATTAAAGCAACCACCACAAGCATCGCGTTCTACGCCAACAACTGCAAGTCCATTTCGTGCATTTTCACGAATGCGTTTGTAAGCTGCAATTAATCGTGGGTCAATAATTTTTTCAAGTTCTGTGGATTTTTTTATTAAAATATTTTCTTCTTTTTGAGTTTCTTCAGTAATTTCTTTAAGTTCAGCAACTTTAAGTTCCAGGTCTTTTTTCCGATCTTCAAAAACAAGGCGGGCTTTTGCTATTTCGTCTTTCTTTCCATTCATTTGAACAGTAAACTCTTTAATTCGTTTTTCGCTCAACTGAATTTCGAGTTGCTGGAATTCAATTTCTTTTGTAAGAGCGTCGTATTCACGATTATTACGTACATTCTTCTGTTGCCCGGTATATTTTTTTATTTGAATTTCCGACTGTTTAATTTCACCTTTTTTAACTGAAACATTTTTTTCAAACTCTTTGCTTTCTTTTACAAACTTATCTATACGTGTTTCCAGTCCCTGAATTTCGTCTTCAAGGTCTTGAACTTCAAGAGGAAGTTCACCACGAAGCGTTCTTATACGGTCAATTTGCGAATCAACAGCCTGAAGATTGTGTAATGCAATTAATTTTTCCTCAATAGAAACTTCGGATACTTCTACATTTGATGTTGCTTTTGTCATATTTTACAGATAATTAACAGGATTAATATTTGCTTTAGAAAAATAAAGTGCAAAGGTAGGGAATTTTTTAATAATTAATTCATAAAAAATTTCGAGAGCGTGATACTCGGTTTCAAAATGACCTGCATCAACCAAAAGCATCTTATTTTCAGGCTCCTGAAATTGATGATATTTTAAATCGGCAGTAATAAATGCGTCAGCGTTTAAGGCTAAAGCATCTGATATTAAAGAACTTCCACTTCCTCCACAAACTGCAACTTTTTTAATTTTTTTTCCTGTTAATGCAGAATATTTGATAAATTTGCAGTTGAGTGTATGTTTTATTTGAGAAAGAAAAATTCTTTCATCAATAGCATCCTGAAAGCTACCAATTGCCCCAATTCCCTGTCTGTTAAACGAATTGTCCAACGAGTAAATATCGTAAGCAACTTCCTCGTAAGGATGATTTGCAATTAATGCTGCCAAAATGTTGTTTTTTAAATGCAACGGAAATATTGTTTCGATGCGGATTTCGGGTTCGGTATGAAGTTCCCCTTTTTTGCCAATAAAAGGAGTTGTGTTTTCGCCGGCTTTGTATGTCCCTTTACCTTCAATATTGTAGCTACACGAATCGTAATTTCCTATTTGTCCTGCTCCGGCATTAAAAAGTGCAATTCTTAGTTTTTCGGCATATTCAGTTGGTACAAAAGTTACTATTTTTTTTAGAGTCCCGGTTACCGGTTTAAGAATCTTTACATCTGTTAATCCTAATTTTTCTGCTAATTTTATATTTAAGCCATTCCATGTAGAATCAAGGTTAGTATGACAGGAATAAATTGCAATATCATTTTTAATCGCCTTTATTATAATTCGTTCGGCAACCGTATGTCCTGAAATTTTATTAATTTGTCCAAAAATAACAGGATGATGGCTGATAATTAATCCTGCTTTTTTCCCGATGGCTTCGCTAACAACTTTTTCGGTAACATCTAAAGTTAGCAGCACTGAGTTAATTTCTTTATCGGGATTCCCTATTTGCATACCTGTATTATCGTACGATTCCTGGTACGAAACAGGTGCAAGTTCTTCTATAACAGCAATTATCTCTTTAATTTTCATAATAAATATTTTAACACAAACTTAATGATTTAAGATTAATGATTGGGGTAAATCCAGTGTACAAAATAAACATTATCTTCTTTTTCAAAAAATAAATTGGTTTTACAGGCAACCTTTTAATAATTTATGTGTCTATTAATAAAAATCATATATGATTTACATTTGCCCGGAATTACAGGAATATTTGCTTATGCCTCCATCAGACGTTGAACCGCCCGATTGCGTTATAAATAAGCTTAGGATAATGGGTGATGATGAACGTAAAAATAAAATTTCGAAAATGACATTTATTGAACAATTAAAGCTTGCACGTATTCATAAAATTTGCACACTTATCAGGTGTAAAAAGAGATGTATTTTGGCTGATGAATAGGATGGTATAGCCATAATATCTTGTTTGTTTTAATTAGTGTTTGTCTGTAAAGTCAAAAAAACGTGCAAATTCAGGCATTTTTCATTTTTCG
>PCSS01000193.1 GCA_002771395.1 Bacteroidetes bacterium CG23_combo_of_CG06-09_8_20_14_all_32_9
GAACCGGTTCTGCAGATGGATATTTTTATCCTAAAGGGAAAGGTTTTGACCGTAATAGTTACTATTTCGCAATTTTTGACAGGTGGGGACAAATAATTTTTGAAACTACTAATTATCCCGAAGGGACTGATTTAACTTCAGAAGATATACAGGACAAAGCAAACATGAATCAGGGATGGACACCTGGCGGGTGGAACGGAGGTTATAAAAACGATGTTTTCAAACTTGTTCCACCTAATACATATACATGGTACATTAAAGTTAAAGATGTTAACGGATTACTGCACGAAAAAAGCGGTCCGGTTACGGTAATCAGATAAAAAATATTTTACGTTTTCAAATATACTCAAAACGGTTAAAATTTTAACTTTACAAATTATCCCCTCTCTACTCGTAGAGAGGGTTAGGGTGAGTTCACACCGTTAAATAATTTTGCCAAAGGCAAAATTCCCGCTTTGCGGTATTTAACGGGGAAAATAAAAAAATAAAAATTTAAAATTTTAACCATTCACAGTTTAAGAAATTATGCCGTTAATGAACAACGTTTAAAAACTGTAACTGAAAGTTCTTTATCGTTATTTTGTAAGTATTGACGAACAGTTATTTTATTGTCTTTTATAAATTCCTGATTCAATAAAGTACTGTCTTTATAAAATTTATTTAGTTTCCCCATTGCAATTTTTTCGAGCATATTTTCAGATTTACCTTCATTACGTGCCTGTTCTCTGCCAATTTCTATTTCTTTATCTATAACTTCTTTTGATACATCATTTTTATCAATTGCAATCGGATTCATGGCTGTAATTTGCATGGCAATATCCTTTCCCGTTTGCTGATTGGATACCATTTTATTAAACCCAACAACGGCACCTATTTTATTTCCCTGGTGAATATAAGAAAAAACATGCTCGGCCGAAACAAATTCATAATAAGTAACATCAATACGTTCACCTATGGCTGCAATTTTGTCCATTATTAAATCCTGAACAGTAAGATTGTTAATTTTTAATTGCTTTAATTCTGAAATATTTAAAGGTTTAGCTTCAAGAGCTTTTTTGGCAATAATTTGTGATAATTCAATAAAACCATCTGTTTTTGCTACAAAATCTGTTTCACAACTTAAAGCAATTATTGAGGCTTCTTTACCATTTGGGCTTAGGTTGGCAACAACTAAACCTTCAGTAGTTTCACGGTCGGCACGTTTCATTGCAACAACTTGTCCTTTTTTGCGGATTATTTCAATGGCTTTATCAATGTTACCTTCAGATTCAGTAAGTGCATTCTTACAATCCATCATACCGGCACTGGTAAGTTTGCGCAATTTTATAATATCTTTAGTTGTAATTTCAGACATATCTGTAAATATTTATGTTATTCTTTTGTATTTTTCATAATCGGCGGCTTTGTTATCGGAGTTCTTTTAGTAAAAACTTTTTTAGAAGATTTTTTTAATAATTCTTTGTTTTTTGCATGAAAAGTTTCTTTCTCATCCGAAATTTCAGTCTTAGCAGGAACTTCTTCATTTTTTTCTTTATTAAGGGGAGTTTTTTCTATTAACTGCTCTGCTTCTTTTTTATTGAGGGGAGTTTTTTCTTTTGGATGCTCCGCTTCTTTTTCTTTATCAAATTTACGTTCATTAATACCTGTTAAAATAGAATCAATTGCTGTGTCAAGGATTAAAGATATTGAGTTTGAAGCATCATCGTTTGACGGGATAGGAAAATCGATAACATTTGGGTTGGAGTTTGTATCAACCATACCAAATAATGGAATGCTAAGGCGACGGGCTTCTCTAACTGCAATATGTTCTTTAGAAACGTCAATTATAAAAAGAGCAGCAGGTAAGCGTGTAAGATCTGAAATGCTGCCAAGGTTTTTTTCTAATTTAGCACGTTGGCGGTTAATTTGAAGTTTTTCTCTTTTCGAAAGATGATTGAATGTGCCATCTACCGACATTTTATCAATGATTGACATTTTTTTTACTGCTTTACGAATAGTAGGAAAGTTTGTTAACATACCTCCGGGCCAACGCTCAGTAACGTAAGGCATATTTATTTTACTTACTTTTTCTGCAACTATATCTTTTGCCTGCTTTTTTGTAGCAACAAAAAGGATTTTTCTACCCGATTTTGCAATTTGTTTTAAAGCATTACAAGCCTCCTCAAGTTTTACAATAGTTTTGTGTAAATCAATAATATGAATCCCACTTCTCTCCATAAAAATATAAGGAGCCATATTTGGATTCCATTTTCTTTTGAGATGACCAAAATGGACACCTGCTTCCAATAATTGTTCGAATGTTACTTTTGACATGTTATTTATTTTAGTTTACTTTCTTATTATTTAAGCAATTGTTGGGTAATTCTTAGTAAAAGAAGTCCTAACAATTTAATGGCTTATTGCACGACTTTTACTAATATGTTGTTACTAAATTCTAAGTTTCTTCCTTTCATAATAGAGAAACGGAGATATGGAAAAACGGGGAATTTTTACCGAATCAACCATTTATCCGCGTTATCAATCATTTTTTATATTTACCTAAAATATTTTTATAATCACTATTGAGTTTTTGAAACTCATTTTGTGAAATATATCCACAAAGACAATCTATTTCCAACCAAATTTGAGTTTCGCAAGTTTCTGTTTCTGAATCGCTCAATTTGGATATAAAAGCCATTTTATACCGTTTCTCCCCTTCTCCGTTTCTCCCTCTCCCCGTTTCTCCCCCTTCTCCGTTAACGTTTGCTAAACTGAAATCTTTTGCGGGCTTTCTTTTGACCCGATTTTTTACGTTCAACTTCGCGTGGGTTACGGGTTAGAAACCCTTTTGATTTTAACGACGGTTTAAGTTCGGGACTCGCTTTAATTAAAGCCCTTGAAATTGCAAGGCGAAGAGCCTCAGCTTGTCCGTTTATTCCACCTCCATTTAGATTAACTTTAATGTCAAACTTTTCTTCCGACTGAATTGTTAGAAGTGGGTGAAGTACAGTGTGCTGAAGTTGAGGAGTTGTGAAATAATTTTTAAATTCCCTATCGTTGATAGTTATTTTTCCACTTCCTTCTTTTAAGTAAATACGTGCAATAGCAGATTTTCTTCTGCCTGTTGAATTAACAATTACCATAATAATTTATTTAATTTCATTAATATTAATAATTCTTGGTTTTTGAGCTTCGTGTGGATGCTCGTTACCTGTGTAAACAAATAAGTTATGAATAAGTCTTCTTGACAAACGATTGCGCGGAAGCATACCTTTTACAGCATGCTCAATAATCTTCCTAGGATCTTTTTTCATTTGTTTTTCAGGAGTAATAAAGCGTTGACCACCCGGATAACCGGTATGACGAACATATTCTTTCTTTTCCCATTTGTCGCCGGTAAACTGAACTTTTTCGGAATTTAATATAATTACATTGTCGCCGCAATCAACATGCGGTGTAAAGCCTGCCTTGTGTTTTCCTCTAAGAATTATTGCAATTATTGAACAAAGTCTTCCAACTACCAGGTCGGAAGCATCTATAATTAACCATTCTTTTTTTACAGTTGCTTTATTTAAAGATACTGTTTTATAACTTATTGCATCCACTTTTCTGACTTTTTTATACTATTAACTTAATTATAACCGTATTAAAATACGGACTGCAAAAATACAATAATTATTTTAATATACTAATAATGAAAAATTAATTTTCAGGGCTGTTCAGAAAAAAAATAAAATGCCGCGAAGGCATTTACCCTAATATCGTTAAGTTAAGAAATAAAATACTGTTTATCAGGATTTTTAATTGCCCCGACATTTATGTCGGGGAATTAAATTAGCATCATTTTCGGGCTTTAGCCCAATATTCGTTAAAAAGGTTGCGCTAAAGCCCAATTTAATTTGTATATTTTCCCACGAAGTAAAACTCGTGGCTATTAATTATCTGCAAATTAAACATTAACGGGACTTCTAAAAATTGCTTTTTCTTTGTTATGCTCATTTTTCAAAATCCTCATTTACCCTGTTAAATAGTGTTAAAATT
>PCSS01000163.1 GCA_002771395.1 Bacteroidetes bacterium CG23_combo_of_CG06-09_8_20_14_all_32_9
AATTTGATATTTCAGGTATAAGGTATAAAGGTATAGGGTATAAGGGGTTTGCTTTATTCCCTATTTCCTTATACCATATACCATATTCCTTAAAATGAAAAAGATTGATATTGCAGACAAACACTAATTAGTGCTTTGTTGTAACATTTCGGCCAAAACTGAAACCCCCACACTAGCTTTTTCTTTAATATAAGTAACTTTTCGCCAACAATTTACTTCATTAGGGTCGACTAAAAAAATTGGAACCTGAGGTTTCACATAATTAAGCAATCCTGCTGCCGGGTAAACATTCAGCGAAGTACCTACTACTGCAAAAATATCAGCTTGTTGGGTCAACTTCATAGCTTTATCCATCATTGGAACCGCCTCGCCAAACCAAACAATAAAAGGTCGTAATTGAAAACCTTTTTCACATAAATCGCCTTTCTTAAGTTCCCAACCTTTAATGTTATACACAAGCGATGAATCGCCGGTACTTACCGATTTTAATAATTCACCATGTAAATGTGTTATATTTTTACTTCCAGCTCTTTTGTGCAAATCGTCAACGTTTTGAGTAATTATTTGAACATCAAAATCTTTCTCAAGTTCAGCTAATTTATAATGAGCTGCATTTGGTTTACATTCTAAAAGTTGTTTGCGCCGCTGATTGTAAAAATCTAAAACCAATTCCATATTATTTTCCCAACCTTGCGGGCTAGCGACTTGTTCAATATCATACTCTTCCCACAAGCCGCCCATGTCGCGAAAAGTTTTAATTCCGCTTTCGGCACTAATTCCTGCACCGGTTAAAACAACAAGTTTTTTCATATATCAGAACAACTAACCTCAACGGATTTCAAGATGACACCATTTTGTAATGAATGACCAAATCAGTACCAGGAAATTTGGTTTCTGTTTTATTCATTGTGCAAAGGTACCATTAATTTTTGTTTTCATAATAGAGTTTTATATCTGCATATAACTGGTAGATTTGTCTTATAAAATTCCGACATTTTTTTATGGGCTGGATTAATAAGCTGTTTAGTATCGGAAATGATTTTCTTTAAATAACTAACAAATTCATCAATATCAATATGTTTCATCATATATCTGAAAAAGTTTTCCTAACACCAACGAGCGAACATAAAAACCGGAAACTGAAAAACCAAAACCGGTAACTAAAATAACCAAAACCAATAATTCAAGGATAAAAAAATAAATTCCCCCGACATGTTACCAACTCAAATTAAATTTATTTGTTTTCATTCTCCAAAAAATTGAAAATTGAGCGTTGAACATTAAACATTTGCTTTTTTGCACTATGGGTGAATAGTAACGAAATTTATTAGTTTTACCTGCAATTATTGAGAACTTATTTTTATTTGTTATATTTCATTACTAATCAGCATATTATATCTTAACTTAATGACATTGAGGTAAAGGGGTGAATGGATGAGTAAGTGATTTTCAACGCTCTCACGCTCTCCGATTCCCTTTTTCGCGACGAGTACATTTATGCAATTTGATAATTTATCGGTAGAATTGTAAAATATTTTATATGTATTCTGAAAAATGCTAATTTTACCCGCAAATATTGTTACTATTCAGCCCCCAATCTTTAACAACATGAATTTAACACAGAGTTCACAGAAAATCAGGAGTTTCACAGAGAAAAAAATATTTTCTACATAAACTATGTGTAACTCTGTTTGCTTCGTGTCCTCTTGTGTTGAAAAAAAACAGGTGAACAGTAACCAAATATTGAGAATTTACAAATGATGTAATATATCGGAAACATTATGAAAGAGAGCAAAAAAGCAATAATCAAAAATGTATATCCTGAAATAGACGGGGATAAATATCCTGTTAAAACAGAAATTGATAGAAATTTCATTGTATCGTGTAACCTTATTTGTGAGGAAGAAAATAGAAAATTTCTTAAGGGAATCCATCTTTATACAAAATACAGGAATAAATATTCACAAAATAAGAAATGGGAAAAAATAATTATGAAACCCAGCATAGAAGGAGGAAATTTAGAAGAAATAAGTTATAAAGCAGAGATTAAATTCAATTCAACAGGAACATATATTTATACAATAGAAGGGGAAATAAGGGAAGACAAACAAAGAAAAATGATAATTGTTTACGATAAGCTCATAGAAGTTATTGTTGAACCGGAATATGCGCGATTTTCATCATGGTATGTGATGTTTCATCGCTCGCAAGGTAAAATACCTAATAAGAGTGCAACTTTTAAAGATTGTGAGGAACGTCTTGAAGATATAAAACAAATGGGATTTGATGTAATTTACTTTCCTCCAATTCATCCGATAGGAAAGACGAACAGAAAAGGACCTAATAATAAACTCTGGGCAGGACCAAACGAACCTGGCTGTCCGTGGTCTGTTGGAAATGAATTTGGCGGTCATAAATCTGTCAATCCTGAATTAGGTACACTTGATGATTTCAAACATTTTATCGGGGAATGCAAAAAAACAGGTATGGAAGTTGCGTTAGATATACCGCTCACATGCTCTTATGACCATCCTTATATAAAAGAACATCCTAACTGGTTTTTCTACAATACTGATGGCACAATAAAATGTGCTGAAAATCCACCAAAAAAATACGAGGATATAATACCTTTTAATTTTTATCCTTCACCAAAAAAAGACCCGCTGACTACGGGGCAAAATGCTGACGAAGCACGAATAGAGATGTGGGAGGAATTGAAAGACATTTTTGTTTTCTGGATAAATCAGGGAGTAATAACTTTTCGTGTTGATAATCCACACACTAAACCAACAGAATTTTGGACGTGGCTATTAAAAAAACTTAAAAAAGAACATCCCGTAGTCGTTCTGTTATCAGAAGCATTTACATATTACGAAAAACTTGAGGAATTAGCTAAAATAGGTTTCTCACAATCTTACACATACTTCACCTGGCGTGATTCTAAGAGGGAATTAATTGAATATATCTCAAAATTTACCAACAGCTATTTAACAACTTTCTTACGACCAAATTTCTTTACCAACACTCCTGATATTTGCCCAACAATAATACAAACAGGCAATAAAGCGGCATTTAAGATGAGAATAGCATTAGCTGCAACTTTATCATCAGCTTACGGTATGTATAATGGATATGAATTATTAGAATGCAAAGCTTTCCCGAATACTGATATATATGTGGACTCTGAAAAATATCAATATAAAATATGGGACTGGAATAATCCTAATAATATAAAAGATTATATTTCAAAACTTAATACTATACGAAGAGAAAATACATCATTACAATATTTTGATAATTTAACTTTTTGCAATTCTACTGATGATTTCCTTCTAAGTTATGTAAAAACAGATAAAAAAAATAAAAATGCAATTCTTGTTGTAGTAAATGTAAACCAATTCAATTCTCATCAGGGAAGAATTACAATTCCATTGGAACTCTGCGGAATAAGTTCATCTGAAGAGTATTTTCTGCACGACCTTATTACAGGTAAAGTTTACAAAACTTATGGCAGAGAAAACTGGTTTAAAATAAACCCTTACATAGAGCCGGTATATATTTTTCGTATCGATACAAGTGCAGAAAATTATTCTGTAACTATTGATTATAGTTCTGTAGAACTGGCAAAAAAACATTTTGAATACTTCTTTCAGTTAAGAGAGAAAGTTATAAAAAATAACGACCCTTATGCAAGAAATGAACTTACACGTTTTTTTTATGACGATATTGCACCAAAAACATTTATAGGTCCGGAATTCAATCAGGCATATATGCTGGAAATGGATAAACTTAGTAAAATGAAGGACCATGGACAATATCCATCAATAGAAAATATGTATTATGTAACACCTGGACATTAAGCGATGAAAATTTAGTTATTGGTTTATTAGTCATTAGTTTTAGTTTGATGGTTACTCGTTTTAGTTCATTAGTTAAACTATATAAACTAATTAGAGTCTGTCTGTAAAGTCGAAAAATTTGAAAAAT
>PCSS01000075.1:0-186 GCA_002771395.1 Bacteroidetes bacterium CG23_combo_of_CG06-09_8_20_14_all_32_9
GGTGAATATTCTTTACATCAGGGTTTCAATAAAGTAAATATTCCTGCAAGCCAATGGACAAGTGGTGTTTCGTTGGTGGGGTTATATGTAAACGGTAAACAGGTGCTGGTTGAGAAGGTGGTAAAACAATAAATTATACTGCGAATAAGGATAAATTTGTACATTTTGAAAAAGTCATTCATTGTC
>PCSS01000075.1:232-4034 GCA_002771395.1 Bacteroidetes bacterium CG23_combo_of_CG06-09_8_20_14_all_32_9
GGGTGAATTAAAATTAATTTTACTCAATATGCTGAGTAGGTACAAACCTTTAAAAAATGTCAGTATGTCATACATTCTGACATTTTTGTTATAATTTACCCAACTAAATTGTAAAATTGTCACTTTATTTGCCCCAGTTTAAATTGGCATAAAATTAGACAAAGGGAGTATCGTTTTAAAAAATTAATTATTTAACTAAAATAAAATCAATTATGGCAAAAATCAAAATTAAACCTTTAGCCGACAGAGTTTTAATAGAAGCCCAGCCCGCTGAAGTAAAAACAGCAAGTGGTATTTTTATTCCTGATACAGCACAGGAAAAACCACAACGCGGAAAAGTAATCGCAGTTGGAACCGGAACCAAAGACGAAGAAATGAAAGTTAAAACCGGCGATATGGTTCTTTATGGCAAATATGCAGGAACCGAGATTGTTGATGGAGTGAAAAAATATCTCTTTATGAGACAATCGGACTTATTGGCAATTATTGAATAATCATTTAAAAAACAAAATATTATGACAGCAAAAGAAGTTATTTATAACATTGAAGGTCGCAATGCTCTAAAAAGAGGAGTCGACAAATTATCAAATGCCGTAAAAATTACTCTCGGACCAAAAGGACGTAACGTGGTTCTTGAAAAGAAATTCGGAGCACCACAAATAACAAAAGATGGTGTAACCGTTGCAAAAGAAATTGAACTAAAAGACAGTTTCGAAAATATGGGTGCACAAATGATTCGCGAGGTAGCATCCAAAACAGCCGACAATGCCGGCGATGGAACAACTACAGCAACCATTTTAGCTCAATCAATTATCAACGTAGGTTTAAAAAATGTAACAGCCGGAGCAAATCCAATGGATTTAAAACGGGGAATTGATTTAGCTGTTACTCAAGTTATCAAAAGTCTGAAGAAACAAACCCGTAAAATTGGCGACGACTACAATAAAATTGAACAGGTGGCACGCCTTTCAGCAAACAACAACGCCTCAATAGGGAAACTTATTGCCGAGGCGATGCAAAGAGTTAAAAAAGAGGGTGTTATAACAATTGAAGAATCCAAAGGAATAGAAACAAGAGTTGAAGTTGTTGAAGGAATGCAGTTTGACCGCGGATATATTTCACCCTACTTTGTTACAAATGCAGAAAAAATGGAAGCCGTAATGGAAAATCCCCTGATTCTTATCCACGATAAGAAAATTTCTTCGATGAAAGATTTACTTCCTGTTCTCGAAGCAGTGGCACAAGCAGGTCATCCGCTGGTAATTATTGCCGAAGATATAGATGGCGAAGCGTTAGCAACATTGGTTGTAAATAAACTTCGCGGTTCACTAAAAGTTGTTGCAATAAAAGCCCCAGGTTTTGGCGACCGCAGAAAAGAAATGTTAGAAGACATTGCAATATTAACCGGTGGTACTGTTATAACCGAAGAACGCGGTTTTAAACTTGAAGCTACCAAAATTGATATGCTTGGGAAAGCCGAAAAAATTAGTATTGATAAAGAAAATACAACTATAGTAAACGGAGAAGGTAAAAAAGATGCTATCAAAGGTCGTATTAATCAGATAAAAGCACAAATTGAAAATACAACTTCTTCTTATGACAAAGAAAAACTTCAGGAAAGGTTGGCTAAGTTAAGCGGCGGAGTAGCAGTTCTTTATGTTGGTGCAGTTACTGAAGTTGAAATGAAAGCGAAAAAAGATCTTGTTGACGATGCTCTTAATGCAACCCGTGCAGCCATTGCTGAAGGTATTATACCCGGAGGAGGAGTTGGCTTTATAAGAGCTATTAATGACCTCGAAAAAATAAAAGGTGTAAACGAAGACGAACAAACCGGAATTGAAATTATAAAAAGAGTTTTAGAAGAACCACTTCGTCAAATTGCTGAAAATGCAGGATTTGAAGGCTCTGTAGTTACTAATAAAGTGTTTGAAGGCGAAGGCGATTATGGTTTTAATGCACAAACCGAAAAATATGAGGACTTTTTTAAAACCGGTGTTATTGACCCAACCAAAGTAGCTCGTATTGCTCTCGAAAATGCTGCATCTGTTGCAGGAATGTTCTTAACTACTGAATGTGTTGTATCCGAAATTAAAGAAGATAAACCAATGCCAATGCCCTCACCTGGTGGCGGAATGGACGGAATGTACTAATCTTACAATAAACTTTATTTATTAAAAACTGCCTCCAAAGGGCAGTTTTTTTGTTATACTTAAAATGGACTCAATTAACCATTGACTAAACTGTTAATAGTCATTCAATAGTCATACAATAGTCATTTATTGTCAATGACAGCTAATCGAATGACAACTGAATGACAGCGAAGCGAATAACAGCAAAGCGAATGACAGCGAAACGATGTTAATATTCACGAAAAGGAGCCACTTTTATTAACAAATATTTAACGGGGTTCACCCTGTTAGATAATCGCATTGAATAACGAGATACTGCAAAAAACAATATCTAACAGGGTAAATGAAATCGCTTCGCTAAGTTCGCTGATTTACCTTGTTAAATAACTCAAAAAAATCGTTTTAACATATCTGAAATTGCCCGGGAAAAAATTAGCAATACTTGTAATTTTAAAACGAATGATATAGCTAAAAGTATTTTCAGAAAAGTAAATAAATTGTAAACATATCAGCGATAATCTGCGTTCACCCTGTTAAATGTTTGCCAAGTGAAATGCGAAGTTTACCCTGAAAGGCGCTTCTTTAGGTCATATTTCACAATGGCGAAGCAATCCGTAGGATTATTTAACAAGGTAAATCTGCGGAAAAAAAATTATGATATAAGTAGTTATTATTTTTTGTTTGTCCATTTTTTCAGTTTAAATTTGTGTAATAAAAATTTAATTTTGAAATCATTTATTACAATATTCCTTATTTTACTTAACATTTCAACAATATTTTTTTCGTGTAAAAAGAAAAACGAAAAATTAACAATTTCCGGAACAGTATATAATACGGAAATAAATCAACCTGTTAGTAATGTTAAAGTTGAACTGTATGCAAAAACAATAACAAATGGTACATGGAATACTCAATTTTCACTTTTATATTCACAATGTTCGCAGAATGATGGTAGTTTTTTATTTGAATTTGACAATATCAGAGTTTCCGATTTTAAATTATCTTTTAGTAAGCCGGGATATTTTATAAGCGAATTCATTATAAACCCTGACTTAGTTCAAAAAGGAGAAAATTATAATCAAACTTATAGTGTTCATTACGAATCATGGCTTAAACTATTAATTAAAAACTTTCCACCTGCAAATAGTAGTGATGTGCTTTCGTATAAACTTTCAAAAGGTTCAATAAGTTGTCCCGACGGGTGTAACGATACATTAAAATATTTTTTTGGTTCAAATATAGACACAACCAGTGTTTGTAAAATATATGGCTCGCAGTGGGCTGTATTAGAATGGAATGTGTCGAGTTTTTCAAATCATGTTCAATATGTTGATAGTTTATGGATCCCGGTTAGTAACACATTGGTTTATAATTTATATTACTGATTCTAAAATAAACATCTTGGCATTTTTCATTGAGCAGTTTACAACATAGCGAAGCCGATCTCCTTTACCCTGTTAGATATTGTTTTTTGCAGAATACTATAAACAGGATAAATTGTCGCATTTTATGATTACAATAAAGGTATATAAGGTATAGGGTATAGAGGTATAAGGTGGTACGTATTATACCTTATTTCCTTATACCTTAAACTTGAATCCCAAATGTAAGAATTTACCACGCAGGATATATTTTATAAGTTCATCTATCGTTATTCAACAGATTATCCAACG
>PCSS01000374.1 GCA_002771395.1 Bacteroidetes bacterium CG23_combo_of_CG06-09_8_20_14_all_32_9
GTCTTCATCAATCCTATCAATCTTCTTCAATCTACATCAATCTGAAAAATATAAGTAATTAATAATGAAACAGTAACTAAAATATAAACAGATGAAACACATGAAAAAGGTAAGTAAGTTTTTAATGTTAATAATGTGTGTTACTCTTTTGCTTTCTTCTTCCTGCAAAAAAGGTCCCGGAGAGGGCGGACAGGCAAGCATCAAAGGAAAGGTTTACGCGGTGAATTACAATGCGGCAATGACCCTTCCGTACGATTCAGGATACCTGGGCAGGCAAAAAGTGTACATCATTTATGGCGATGAAACTGCAGTTGGCGATAATCAGGATTCAAACCCCGAGGGCGCTTTTGAATTTAAGTACCTGAGAAAAGGAACGTATAAGGTATATGTATATACTAAAGTTAAACAGAACTGTTTAGACAGCGCCGTGGTTCAGCCGGTGGAAATCACCGAAAAGAAACAAACGGTAGAACTTCCCCTTTTCAAAATAAAAACCAGTAAAAATTAATTTTTCTATGAAACATTTCTTCCTTTTCGGAATATTATTGGTTTCTTTTTCAGCATTCGGGCAAAGTAAAAAAGAAATAAAAAATAATAAAATAAAATCTATCGCCGTTTGGCAAGCCGACGTCGAAAATGGTAAAACCGTTACGTATAAAGACTCTTATGAAGAATTTGATAAACAAGGACGTTCCATTTTAAAAATTGAGTACAACAAAGAAGGCAAAATAAAAAGAAAAAAAACTGCTAAATTCGATTCGTTTAACAATAAAATTGAAGTAACCGAATTTGACCTGAAAGACAGCATAAACATTAAAAAAACATTTAAGTATAATGCTTTAAAAGATAAAACTGAAGAAACAGAATATAACTCTGCCGGTGCAGTTATTAAAAAAACTACTTTTAAATATGACGATAACGGTAATAAAGTTTCCGAAATCACTAACAATGCCACCGGAAACGTAATTAAAAAAGTAGATTTCAAATACAACGAAAAAAATATTAAAGTCGAAAAACATAATTACAAAGGCGCTAACAAACTTGAATCGGTAAGAAAATGGGTTTATGAATATTTTTAATACGTTAAATATAAATGATTAAAAGAACCGTACATGTAATTGAAACAATTTTATTATTAGCACTTTTTCAGATTTCTGTTTTTGCACAGGTAAACGATGCAGGCTGCTGGATGTCGGTAAGCGGCGAAAAGAAAATAAACCCTGTTTTTTCTGCATCTCTCTCGGAGGAAATACGCCTGAACGAAAATATTTCAGAAGCAGGTACTATTTTTAGTGATGTGGAATTTTCTTATAAATTAAATAAACTTATCAAAATTTCTGTCAACTATCGTTTTACAAACAAGCGCAGGCCCGATAACTCTTATGACAGTCGCAACAGATTTTACGTTGATGTTAACATAAAAAAGAAATTTAGCCCGGTAACTATTTTATTCCGTTCAAGAATTCAAACACAATATACAGATTATAACTCATCTCCCGAAGGACAAGTTCCAAAAAATTATTTTCGCGAAAAATTAACTCTTAAATATGATAACAATAAGAAAATAATCCCATATTTTAGTTATGAATTTTATTACTCACTAAATAATGTGAATAGTAACACAATAGATAATACCAGGAAATATTTTGGTTTTGAATATGCTATTAACCGTAAACATTCGTTTAATTTCTTTTATCTTATACAAAGCCGGTTAAATGTATCAAACCCACAAAGAGACTTTGTTACAGGAGTTGGATATAAATTTAATTTTTAGCTATTTTAAAAAACAGATTTTTCTATAATATGTATGGCATTAATTAGCAATATATTAAATTGTTTCGAGCCAATTACCCTTAACGAAATGGATTCTGTTAAGCTTTTAAACAGGGTTGATACAAAATTTATTTATAACGAAGATAAATTAATTGCTCTTTTAACAGCACTTAAAGAAAATTATCGTGTACTTGAAATTAATGGCAAAAGACTTTGCCGTTACGAAAATCTTTATTTCGATTCATCCGATTTTAAATTATATTTGCAACATCATAACGGTAAATTAAACCGATATAAAGTACGATATAGAAGATATGCCGATTCTAACCTTAATTTTTTTGAGATTAAATTCAAAAACAACAAGCAGCGAACAATTAAAAGCCGGGTAAAAAGAAAACAAATAAGTAACGAAATTCAGGGAAAATCGGAAAAATTGCTGACCGAAAAAACACCATTACAATCCGATATGCTTAAACCGGTAATTTGGGTTTATTATAACAGAATTACTTTAGTTAATAAATTTTTACCTGAAAGAGTAACCATTGATTCAAACATCAGATTTAAAAGCGATTTTACCGAAAAAGATTTTCCGGGTTTAATAATAGCCGAAGTAAAACAAGATAAATTGCAAAATTCACAGGCTGTTTCGCTAATGAAACAGCATCATATTCAAAATGTTTCAATAAGTAAATACTGCCTTGGCGTATTAAGCCTCAACAGCAGTGTAAAGAAAAATAATTTTAAACCAAAACTTGTTCAACTTAAAAAAATAATGCGATGATATCAACTAAAAACGTTATTACATTTTTACTATTTCTTTTTTTGCTGGCACCGGCAAAAATCAGTATAGCTCAAAATATTGAAGATGAGATTGTACAACAAGACAAAGCTGATGTAAAAGTAAAAAAATCTGATAAGAAAAAAAACAAAAACATTGTAGAAAAAAACATTGTTGAAATTAATGAAAAATTTTTCATCAACCTGGGAATAAATGTTGCTACCGTTTTACTTATTATTTGTTTGATATATTATCCTAATAATAAGAGAAATATGGAATATGTTTTCACTTTCATTATTTTTAATTTCGTAATATTTCTGCTGACTTTTGTGCTTAATAAAGTCAAAATTTCAATGGGAGCGGCATTCGGGTTATTTGCCATTTTTTCTATGCTGCGATACCGAACCGAAGGAATTTCGATGAAAAACATGACTTATTTGTTTATTTTTATTGCCATTGGGCTTATAAGCGCAATTCAACTTGAGTATTACGAGCTTGCCATACTAAACGGTTTAATAGTGGTTGTTACTTTTATTATTGATGGAAATATTTTAATAAAACAGGCACTGTCAAAAGATGTTCAGTATGAGAATATTGAATTGATAAAACCCGAAAAAGAAAAAGAACTTATCCAAGATTTAAAAACCCGTACAGGTTTAAATATCCGAAGAATTACCATTCGCAAAATTGATTTTTTAAGAGATACAGCAATAATCAGGATTTACTACCGGGAATAAAATGTTATACTTTGAACGGTCATATTTCGGCATGCTCAATATCAAAAATGCGTTTCTTTAACAAGCAGCAGTTGGCAGTAGCAGTAAGCAGGACTGCAAAAACAAGCGGCAGTTGGCAGTAGCAGTAAGCAGGTCTACCTTTTAAGGATTTTAAATCCTAAATCATAATTCCTTAATCCTTAATCTTTCACCGCTGCTGCCAACTTTAATAAGTAAGTTTTCCCCAATTGTAGTATCAGAACTCATGATTTAAAAAAAGGACTCAAAACCCAATCACCAATAAACATTTAATCTCCCCGATACTATTACGAACCCGCACATTTTGCAACGTGTTAATGATTAAGCATATATAGTATTTAAGATTGTATAAATTGAATATTTATTAAAAATTCAAATTTAATATTTATTTGTGATTTAAATACATTTAAAATCAGCACTATAAAAAATCTAATCGCAAATTAAGATTAATTTATATTCAAATTTACATGCCATTAATAAATTTTACATATGCAGATAATCAATTAATTAACAAACAGATATTGCTAAGCAAAAAACATATCTTTTGAAAACATTGAAAATTAATATGCGATTCGTAAATTAATGGTCAAAAGAGAACATGAGTTCTGAAATCAAATCAAGATTTTTTTTTAAAATTGATTTATATTGAATTTTTTATCATATTTGTAAAAATTTAATTTT
>PCSS01000261.1:0-1294 GCA_002771395.1 Bacteroidetes bacterium CG23_combo_of_CG06-09_8_20_14_all_32_9
TCATTTTTATTAGCTTATAGTGTGATTATCATTATTCGCTGTATATACGTGTTTAAAATATTCGCAATCATTTGAGTTATCAAACTGTAACCCCAACTCTCCGGCTTTTCGTTTTGAATGTTCCTCAATGTTTTTAAAAAATTCCGTTCCACCGGATGCATCAAAAATGCTTTTCAATTCTGCTAATGCTTCATCGGGTATTTTACGCATTGCTCCAACTCCTTCACCTTTGTAATTTCCACCGCATCTTTCGTAAACTTCTTTTGCATTTTTTCTGACCCAATCCCAAACCGGACCTTGTTCGGGGAACATTTCTGTATTGATACGGTCAACATACATGCAATAGCCTGATTTTAAAATCTCTTCTCCCACGGTTCGCTTTATTGCCAAAGATTGACGACCTTTTTCGCTTTCAACAAAGTAGCCCAATTGATGTGAGAGATGTCGTAATGCTTGAATTATATAGCCCGGCGTATTGTTTCTTGGACAACGTGTCTTACACGATAAACATTCACCGCAATACCAGATTGTATCGCTTTTTAAAAGTTCCTTAATTTTATCGTTGTCTTTGCTTTGGACTGTTTCGACAATCAATCTCGGGTCATAATTGTAAAATTCGGCTGCCGGACATATTGCTGTGCAAGTTCCGCAGCTTATACAGGCATTCAGACCTTCAATAAAACAAACATCTTTTTTTAATATAGAATATAAATTGTCAGTCATTTTTCTCTGATTGATTTAAGTTGATTAACTCGCTTTCGCCATATAAAAGACAATTTTCACATTTAATGTGATTATCAATGCCCTGTATTAATTTATAACATTTTTTACATCTGTACCAATCTTTCTCCAATTGATAATTACCACCCTCTATTTCTATGGCTTTACCCTCGACAAATGCCTTTGCTATATTCTTTATGGCTTTGTTATAAATGCGTGTCAAAGTTGGACGTGATACATTCATTTGTTCTGCTGCCTTATCTTGTGAAAGCATATCATAACTCACAAGCCTTATGCTTTCATATTCTTCATAAGTTAGTTTTAAATCTTCAACTTTACACATTGGAAGTCCATAAGGTTTAAAACCTTTCATTTTAGGCGGATTACTAATTTTTCTGTTTTTCTGTGGTCTTGCCATTATTCATTGATAATTTAGAAGTTTGCAAATAAATATTTTTTGCAAAGATAATGAACCTACGTTCATAATCATAAAATATTATTTATTTTTGTCAAAATATTTTTCACCACGAATTATTAACTATTTACCCGGTTTATAGTATTAATAATCAATATA
>PCSS01000261.1:1353-5114 GCA_002771395.1 Bacteroidetes bacterium CG23_combo_of_CG06-09_8_20_14_all_32_9
TGCAGTTGAACAACATAATAGAAAAATTGTATCGGGTGAGTAGTTACAAAAAAAGGAAAATAATGTTAAGCAATGCACCGACAGCAATTGCAGTGAACAACATGATTAACACAATTATTAACGTAGTTTTAATTCCCATCTCTTTTATTAAAGTAAAAAATGTAGCAATGCAGGGAAGATACAGTACCATGAATACAGAAGCAATTATAAGTTGTTTAATATCTAAATTAAATGGTATGAGCAAGGCAATAGAAACATCTTTTCTTAAAAACCCTAAAATCATTACAGAAATTGTTTCTTTTGGAAGCCCTAAAATACTTGTTATTGGCTGACCAAAAAAGTTGGCAAAGAAATTAGTTATACCTGAAATATCTAAAATCCCGATAATGAATACACCAACAATTATTAAAGGTACGGCTTCCATAATGAAAGCCTTTAACCTTATCCACATTTTTTTTATTACCATAGGTACATAAGGGACACGATACGGTGGTATTTCAACAAACAATTCAGGGGACTCACCTTTAATGAGCTTATTAAGAATAAAACTATTTAACACAGCAATAAAGAAAAATATTGAAAATATAAGTATAATAAATTTAATACCATGCGGTGCAACTAAACTCATTATCATTGCGGTCTGTGGCATGCAAGGCGCAAGCATAAGGACTAAAACAGCAGTAATTATTTTTTCTCTTTTTGTTTCTAAAATACGAATAGAAAGCATTGCCGGGACTTTACAACCAAGTCCGAGAATTACAGGTATAGAGGCGTATCCGTGAAGTCCTATTTTATGAAGTAAAAAATCCAATAATACTGCAAGGCGTGGTAAATATCCAATATCTTCAAGAAAACT
Organism: Bacteroidetes bacterium CG23_combo_of_CG06-09_8_20_14_all_32_9; assembly: GCA_002771395.1. GTDB lineage: Bacteria > Bacteroidota > Bacteroidia > Bacteroidales > GWA2-32-17 > GWA2-32-17. Next base: position 2,210 of record PCSS01000261.1, read on the forward strand.
TAAAATTAAATAAAATGAAAATATGTATGGTAAAACTATAACCAACGGAATATATATGCCGGTGGTCAATAAACCAAATGATTCCATTACTTCAGGTGTTGTTCCCAGAAGCAAATGTTGTATAAATTCAAATGGTAAAATTGAGTTTACTGCGTAAATAATTGCCGGGTGATAGAAATTGTTAAATAAAGGCTCAAGAATATAATTTATCAGACCCTCGCCGATAAATCGTACTATTAGAGTAGTTATAAAAAGAATTATTAAAGCAAACGGGATACCTGTCAGGGGTCTGGTGGATATTTCTTCCAATCTGTCAAGAAAAGTATGATGTCTGTGAGATAATTTTTGTACCTGGGTAACAATATTTCCTATTTCATGCCATTTTTCTTTTTCTTCATACTCATAGATTTTTGACTTTGCTTCAGGTAATCTGTTTATCAATTCTTTTATACCTTCCCCGGTTAAAGCACAGGTAGGAATAACAGGAATGTTTATTTTTTTTTCAAATTCAGCCACATCAATATTAATCCCCAGGTGTTTTGTTTCGTCCCAGAAATTTAGTGCAATAATTACAGGAATGTTTTGTTTTAATAATTGCAGAGTAAGATTTAAGTTCCTTTCTAAATTCGTGGCATCAACAACATTTATTATTAAATCACCACCTTCATTAAGCATATTAACTGCAACTTCTTCTGCTTTTGAAGTTGGCTCAAGCGTATAAGTTCCGGGAATATCAATAATTTCAAATTTTTCTTTACCTATTGACAAATATCCCTTAGTAAAATTAACTGTTGAACCGGGGTAATTTGATGTAATAACATTTATACCTGTCAGGCGGGAAAATATTACACTTTTGCCAACGTTTGGATTTCCTATAAGCAGTATTTTCTTCATAAAATCCAAGTTCTTATTTACTTTTTCTGTTGTGAGATTGGTTCTACAATAATTTTTTCCGCAATTCCGTAACCAACAGCAACACTAGTATTACCAACCTTAACAACTATAGGACCCCGCATAAATTGCGAATTGATTTTAATAATTTCTATACCTGTTCTTATTCCCAGTGCATCTAATTTTTTTATCATACCACGACCACCATGGGTATCAACAACCTTACATTTTTCTCCTTCTTTCAATTGCGTTAAATTCATAAAAATTAATTTAATTTTTTAAAACCTTTTTTTCACATCTTTTTTGCTTATTGGTTTTATGTTGTTATTGCTTTAACAGCAGGCGATTTGTCACCGATGTATTGCAATAAATTTATTTTCTATTTTTAAAATTTTAATTTTGTACAAAGATAATTTTTTTTAATATCATTTGATAGTTTGAATTTCCAATTGAGTTTTGTATTAAAAATAATGTTAATTTTGTTACATTTCAAACTTTAATCCGCAATATAATAAAGTTATTACAAAATATCCGTTTTAACAGGAATGAACTTTCCGGTGCATTTGGTGATATTGGCACTGATTTGCCGCTGATAGTCGGAATGGTTGCGGCTTGCAGTCTTGATCCGTGCAGCAGCTTCCTGATGTTTGGCATTATGCAGATAATGACTGGAATTGCTTATGGTATCCCAATGCCTGTTCAACCACTCAAGGCGATGGCTGTTTTGATGATATCTCAAAAACTTTCAGGTAATCTTTTATATGGTGCCGGACTTGCAGTAGGAGGGCTGATGCTGTTGTTTACTGTTACCAATGTTCTTCAATATATTATAAAATATATTCCGAAGAGTGTTGTAAGGGGAATACAGTTTGGACTTGGATTAAGTCTGGCAAGTCTTGCATTGAAAGACTATCTTCCTAAAGAAGGTACGGCAGGATATTTCCTGGCAGGCATTGGGTTTTTATTAACAATTCTTTTAATTGGAAGTAAAAAATATCCACCGGCGATTTTTGTGATTTTGCTGGGAATAATTTTTGCATCGTTCAGTTCAATGGATTTTGCAAATCTGTTTAATAATTTTGTAGTGCATTTACCAACTTTCAATGTTCCTAAACAGACTGATATCATTGATGGTTTTCTGTTGCTGGGAATCCCGCAAATAGCACTGTCAATATCCAATTCAGTTATTGCAACAAAACAAACTGTGAATGATTTATTCCCTGAAAAAAATCTTACTGTAAATAAAATCGGTTGGACCTATTCATTGATGAATCTCATAAATCCTTTCTTTGGAGGAATACCAACCTGCCATGGTGCTGGCGGAATTGCAGGACATTATGGGTTTGGCGGAAGAACAGGAGGATCGGTTATTATTTATGGTTCGCTTTTTATCGTTATCGGATTATTTTTTTCCAGCGGTTTTGCAGAGTTCGTAAAGTTTTTTCCAATGCCTGTGCTTGGAATTATTCTGCTATTTGAGGCACTTGCACTCATGTCGTTCATAAAAGATATTACGCCTTCTAAAAAATGTCTGTTTGTATCACTTGTCGTGGCGATGATTGCATTATGCATTCCATACGGATATGCAATCGGGCTGGTAACAGGAATCCTGCTTGATTTCCTGATAAAGAAGGACAAAATACTAAATCATTTTTAAAGTTTAAGGGTTAGTAATGTAAAAAAATAATGATAAAATCAATAATAAATCCCGATAACACATTAACATTGCGGACAATAATTGATAGCATAAAAAAGTGATGACTTATTTTATTAAATTCAGTGACATGTATCAAATTCAAAGTCCAAAATTCCAAAAGGAAATATAGCGTATATCTTGTTTTTTTAAACTTTGGGCTTAGGGTTTTTACAAATGCACTAATTTATCATGCTTCAAAGTATATGCAACAAAGTCATCTTCATTTTTATATATTAAACTCATCTTCAAGAATTGTTGTGAGTTGCTGAGTTGTTACATCATACTGTAATTCACCGTTTACTGCATACGAAATACTTC
>PCSS01000301.1 GCA_002771395.1 Bacteroidetes bacterium CG23_combo_of_CG06-09_8_20_14_all_32_9
TATATTACGGGAAGAATCTGATATGTTTTGTAAAAACTTATTTCAGAAATATATGCAATAGCTCCCTGATGAACTTTAGATGTTATACGATTAAGTTTTTCATTCGGAACAAATTGAATAGGAATATTGTTTTCGCGGGCAAGCGAAAAAAGATCTTTAAACAGGTTGCCGCCCGCCTGTTTACTTAAAAATAGTTTTTCAATTTCTTTTCCGGAACGGATGGCTTCGATTATTGGACGAATCCCATAAATTAAATTTTCATGCGTAATGGACATTTTTATAATATATATTATCAATATGCAACAGAATAAACTCTTCCATTTCGCCATGTATCAACTGCCTGAGTCCACGAAATTTTATACATTTCTTCGCGACTAAGCACATAATCATTTGCAGTAAACGGATTTTCCTGACGCATAAAATTAAATACCAACGTTTTGTTACTTTGCGAAGTTCCGTAAATCCATCGTTCAATATTTTCGGCTTTGTAAATAGTAACGGGTAGTCCAAAAATAATGTAAATTAGTCCGCGGTCGGTTTTCCAACCTTCGGTGTAACTTGTAAAATAAGTATTTGCAAGCATTACGCGGGTATAAAACACACGAATAAGCTCGCGTGCGCGGTTAACGTTACCACCTGCATCTAACCAGAATTTATCTGCCGATTCTTTTTTGTTGGCAAGTAAATTCATATCATTAAATTCCTTTTGAGTAGTTAACATTCGCAAGGGTTGCAAAAGTTGTACAGGAGTTGTAACTTCCGGAAACAATTGACAAAATCTCATAATCGAAAATCCTAATTTTAAAGTGTCCTGGTAAAAGTGCATAATACCTTCGTTTTTCATTACAAACTTAGAAGTATCCGAAATCCAGATAACTCTTGTACTGTCGGGTTTTGGTGGTAAGAAACGGTTATAGTTTCCGAGTGAATAGGGAGCAGGTCGTAGCCCGAATTTATTTTGAAACCACGAAACTTTCCATTTTGCAGGTAATCCCTTTCGAAATACAAGTAAAAATGTATCTGTATCAGAACGTAATGGGGTAAAACATGGATTATGGTTTTTATCCGTAACAAGTGCATCGTTGCAATTAATTCGTTGGGAGCGATCAACAGATAAAAAAATTTGGTTGCCGCAATCATGGTTAACATCATATATAGTTAAATCAAGAAAATAAGAAAGGGTATCCTTTGTTTTAATTTCGAATGATTTAATTATATCGGAACTATCGGAAGGCTGGGTTATATGAAAAAAAATTGTACCGCTGTCGCATAAAATAAATGTTTTATAAGAATTGTAAAGTAGATAACGAAATCGCAAATTTGCCTGTGAAGTTTCGCCATTCGGAACAAACATTAAATCAGCGCTTTTAATCTTTACGTAAATTCTTGTTGAGGTATCGGTTTCATTAAAAACAACATGTTGGGGATGAACCGGCGTACTCCCGGGATTATAAATAAATGAAACATTCATGTTGCGTGAACCTGATGTGTTCTGGTAAGTTGTGCACGATGTTGCAAAAACGAAAATTAAAATAATATAAAACAAAAAAAATTTAACCATATTTAATAACAATCAATGTTATAGTTTGTTATATATTCTTGCTTTTTGTAAAATTAAAAACTAATTTTATTAATCCAAAATTTAAAGCAATTTGGCATGTTGAATGAAAGCAAATATTTATTCCGAACAAACCTGTTTTTCCGCCTTCATTTAATTACAAAAAATCTTGAAAAAATATTTGGAAATATTAATTAGAGTCTGTCTGTAATGTCGAAAAATTTTGTAAATTTATATCATATTTATAATTCTTAACTTATGGGTATAAGGTATAAAGGTATATGGTATAAGTAATTAGCCGTCATTGTAACTTTCCGAAAGTTTGCAAAGGCCATGGCTCCGTTAACTTTCGGAAAGTTCCCTATACCACTATACCTTATAAATTAAAAATGCTGATATTACGGACAAACTCTAATTAATTGCTTTATATTGCATAAAATTATAATACAAAGTTTATGAAAAAATTACTTTTAACAAATATTGCTATATTTTTAATAGTGAATGCCCTTTCACAGGCTTATATCCCTTTTATTGAGAAGACAAGATTGAAAAGAAAAATTGTTAAATTGTTCCATTGCTGTTACTGCATAACAATGAAACAATAAACCAGAAATAAATTGTAAAACCATAAAATAGTAAATAACTTATTAAAAGCTCACTCCCCTCTCCAATTGAAGAGGAGTCGGGGGTGAGGTAACAATAAAACAATGAAGCAATGAAACAATTTATCTTTACTTTTGCGGGTAAGTAGTAACAATCTTATGTTTCGGTACTGGTTTATTTTTTTTCTGTTGTTATTCCAAATTACTTTTTCTCAACGGGAAGATTTTCCGTTAATTAATTGTTATACTATTGCCGTTGGAAAAGACGCTTCTTCTTTACGGTGCGTTTTACTGGCTCACAATGAAGATGATGGTGGAAATTTAATTGTAAACATGTATAAAGTTCCACGAATAAAATTTTCACAAAATGATAGTGTAACATTAACCACGGGGATAAAAATTTCACAAGCAAAAGAAACAAATAGCATGTTTTGGCTTGAGACTACCCAACAAAATTTTGGCGATTTATTTATGAACGAGTACGGAATTACCATCTGCTCTAATGCGTGCTCTTCAAAAGAGAAACAATCTATCGGAAATATAGGCTATGACTTGCGCCGAATTGTTGCCGAACGAGCCCACACCGCTAAAGAAGGAGTAAAAATTGCCGCACAATTAGTAGAAACTCTTGGTTACGCTTCTTCCGGAAGAACTTACTGTATTGCCGATGCTAACGAAATTTGGATAATGGCAATCGTTCAAGGTACACATTGGATAGCCGAACGTGTACCCGATAATAAAATTGCCATAGTTCCAAATTATTATACTATTGGAGAAATCAATCTGCAGGACACATCCAACTTTTTGGGTTCAAAGGATATTATTTCTTATGCTATAACCCAGGGGTGGTTCAACCCTACGTCGGAGAAGTCTTTTAATTTCAGAGAAGCATACAGTTCTACTCAAAACCTTTATGCAATTTGGAATATTCCACGGCACTGGTCAGGCATCAACCGGTTGTCAAACCAAGAATATAATTTTTATGACACGTTTCCATTCGCTTTTTCACCTAAAGAAAAAATTTCAAAGGATGCTTTAATGAAAGTACTTTCTTCCCATTACGAGGGTACTGACTTTGAAACAAATACTTTACTCAGAGAAAATGCACACGACGGAATTATTGCCCGTATTTGTAACAACAGTACAAAATTTAGTGTTATTGCTCAAATACAAAGCGATTCATCAAAAAACAATTTTAATATTTTATGGTGGGCTCCGCTTAATCCGTGTATTCACCCTTATATTCCCATTTACTTTGTTATAGACAGTATTCCGGTTCAGTATCAGAATTGTTCCGCAGATAAAGCTCTCTATCATCATTTTGATAAACAGACAAATACATTTGAAGCAAATCCTTTACACGCATATACAATTTTTAAAAGATATAATGACACTATTAACAAACATTACTGGAAAAAAGTTTCGGAAGCTGAAAAGTTTAAAACCCAAATGGATATTGAAATTCAAAGAAAATTTTTTTCAAAAGAATTAAACTATTCAAAAATATCTTATGACCTTTTGTTAGAATTGTACCAAAAAGAAAAGAATATAGAGAAATAAGATTTGCTTATAAAAATGGCATCTTTCAAAATTTTCTTTTACCACTTACGCCGGAAAAAGAAGCGATTGGTAAAGCAAATAAATAATGTTCGTTATTGCGATGAAGCAATCTAATTATTGTAAATTAACAGATTGCTTCGTCGTAACTTTTCGCAATAACGTGTTTTGTATTGACTTTATAAATAGATACTATTTAACAACAACTATTTTTTTAGTACAAACAGTTTCACCTATCTGAATTTTCAAAATATAAATTCCAATAGCAAGACCACTGATATCAATTTTCTTT
>PCSS01000336.1 GCA_002771395.1 Bacteroidetes bacterium CG23_combo_of_CG06-09_8_20_14_all_32_9
AATTCGGGAACGTGGACAGAACTTCCCGAAGGCGGAAGAATATGGCAACTCCAAATTAAATCGCCAGGTGCTTTGGCATTAGGAGTTTATTACGACCATTTTCATTTGCCGGTTGGAGGTAAACTCTTTTTATTTAACGAAGATAAAACTCAGATTATAGGTGCATTTACATGGTTAAATAACGATGAATCGGGTGTGTTTGCAACTGAGATGATTTATGGTAATATTGTTAATCTTGAATATTTTGAACCTGCCGGAATCATTTCAAAACCAATTATTCACATTAACGAAGTTGCATATACATACAGAGGTGTTACTGTTCATAAAAATACTACATGGACAGAACCTTCCGGGGCTTGTGAAATAAATATTAATTGTTCACCGGTTGGTGATAACTGGCAAGATGAAAAAAAAGGCATTGCCAGAATGTATATTAAAATAGGTAATGGTTATTATTGGTGTACAGGTTCTTTGGTAAATAATACCAATCAAAACTGTACACCATATTTTCTTTCGGCATATCATTGTTACGAGGGCGCTTCGGCAGACGATTTGAATCAATGGATATTTTATTTTAATTATGAATCTTCCGGCTGCACAACACCAACTGATGAACCAAATAATTCAAACACTACGACAGGCGCTTCATTAAAAGCTGCCGGGAATATTTCGGGTGGCTCCGATTTCATTTTATTACAACTTAACCAAACTGTTCCTGTAAGCTACAATCCTTATATGAACGGATGGAACAGGGCTAATTCCGTCACCGGACCAGGAGTATGTATTCATCATCCGGCAGGAAGTATTAAGAAAATTTCTACTTTTAACAGTGCTTCTTCTTATACCGCTCCTGGATCTGCCTCTAACGCACACTGGTTAGTTTATTGGGTTTCAAATGATAATGGTTGGGGAGTTACCGAAGGTGGCTCATCAGGTTCACCTATTTTTGATGCCAACAGCAGAATTGCAGGCACTCTTACCGGAGGTAGCTCATATTGTACTTCACAATCTGACCCCGATTATTATGGTAAATTATATTATCACTGGAATTTGAATGGTTCTACTGCTGATACAAGATTAAAAGATTGGTTAGACCCTGCAGGAAGTAATCCTGTTACTTTAGATGGAAAAAATTGTGGAAGCACATCATCTCCAGTAGCTAATTTTGTAGGAAATCCAACAACAGTAAATGTTGGCGGACAAGTTGTATTTACTAATCAATCTACAGGAACAATAACATCATATAGCTGGTCGTTCGCAGGTGGTACCCCATCTACAGCGACAGGAGTCGGTCCACATACCATAACATATAATACAGCAGGTGTTTACAATGCAAGTTTAACTGTAACTGATGGTATTACTCCTAACACTTTAACCGAAACAAATTACATTACAGTAACAAATATCATTACTTGCGACACAATTTATCCTGCCTCATTTACAAGTGAAACATGTAATTTAGCAATATATTATGCTGATGTTTCATCACCTTATGATAGTGGATTTGTAAGCGGACAAAATGCTTACCTTGATAAAGAAAAAGCTATGTTATACACATGGAGTACAGTTGGTACTATTTCCGATGTTTTTGTAATGTATGGATTAAAAGCAGGCACAACAGGCAATACATCAGTAAAAATTTACAACTCAAGTTCAGGTGTTCCCGGTTCACTTATAGGTACAAGTGCTACTATTGTTAAAAGTGCTATAGATACTACAAATCAAGGTGTTAATTATCATAATAAATATCATTTTACAACTCCTGTAAATATAAGTTCAGATTTCTTCGTAAGTGTTGTTTTACCAACAACCTTTACTTCAGGAACCAATGAACTTGCAATATGGTCATCCCAATATACCTGTAGTTCAACTTCAAGTTTAGCTTATGAATTGTGGAGTAATAATACATGGTATTCATTCTCAACAGTGTATGAAACAAATATTGATTTAGCTATTTTTCCTATAGTTTGTTCACAGGCCGGTATTTCTGAAATTGAAAATACACCTGTTTCTGTATTTCCAAATCCTGCCGGAAACGAAATTTTTATAATTATGCCTTACCCGGCGAGTGAAAAAGTTAATATCAGCATAATTGATATTTACGGTAAACTTTGCAAACAAATAGAAATTTCAAGCAATATGGAAGGTTCGGCAAAAATTGATTTAAGCGGACTTAGCAATGGCATTTACCTTTTGCAGGGACAATCGGCAAGAGGAAAATTTATTGAAAAAATTTCTGTTATCAAATAACTCTTGATAATTAAATGGTTTAAAGCGACTTTGGGGGATTAAATCTTATTTTGAGGTGATTAAAAAGGAAACATAAATAGAAATTCCATCAGATTAGTACTCTGACTTATCAGGGTGATTGAAAAGAAAACAAAAATTTAAACCGGTCCGCTTTAAGCGGACTTTAAATACAAGCGATATGTTACATTCACATACAAGAATATGGGTTCATCTAATATGGTCAACCAAAAACCGTCAGCGTGTTCTATTTAAAGGAGCCGGCATTCCATTATATGAACATTTATTAAAAAAAGCAAAACAAGAAAATATTGAATTTGAACAGCTAAACATACAACCGGATTATATCCACGGTTTGATAGATTTGTCGCCAGATATATGTTTATCCGACTTTATGAAATCGATAAAAGGTGAATCGGATCACTGGATAAATGAGAACCGATTAATTGGCGGACATTTTAATTGGCAACTTGGTTAAGGTGCATATTCGGTAAGTGCATCACGATTAAAAACGGTTAAATCCTACATTCAAAATCAAACAGAACATCATAGACACAAAACATTTGCCGAAGAATATGAGCAATGGAAACATAAATACGAAATATTGGATGATTAGTTTAAAAGTCCGCTGAAGCGGACTTCCTTTTTCATGTATTACTTATACACCACGATAAATCGTGGTGTTAATCTGATAATAAACTTATACCCTTTTAACCAATATATGGAATAATGACATCATCAATTAGATGATTGAAAGGGTATTTTTTATCAGCGGAAATCCCTGTTTAAGATAATTTCCTTTGAGTTTGCTTACCGAAAGTTTTTCTTTTTCAAGTACAATTTCACCGTTAATTATCACATATTCTGTACTTCCTTTAGTTGCAAATCCTTCGTAAATATTTGTGTCGCAATGTTGATGATGTGTTTTTGCAGAAATAATATTTTCAATTTCCGGATTCCAGATTACAAGGTCGGCGTCTGAACCAATAGCAATTTCGCCTTTTTGAGGATATAATCCAAAAATTTTTGCAGGATTAGTTGATGTAATAGCAACAAATTGATTTAAGGAAATTCGATTTTTCAATACACCATAAGTGTATAGTAAAGCTATGCGGTGTTCAATTCCACCCGCTCCGTTTGGAATTTTTGTAAAATCATTAATGCCTTTATCTTTTTGTCCTGTCAAGTTAAACGGACAATGGTCAGTTGCAACAACCTTTACACTTTCGTTTTTTAACCCTTTCCAGAGATAATGACAATCTTCTTTTTTTCGCAGTGGAGGGCTGATAACATACTTCAGTGAATCAGGCAGAGTAAGTTCATAAACAGAATCATTAAGCATTAAATATTGGGGACAGGTTTCTGAAAATACCGTTTGTCCGCTATTTTGCGCCTTTTCAATTATTTCAAGAGATTTTTTAGTTGAAGTATGAACAATATAAACGTAACACCCGGTTTTTTTTGCAAGTTCAACTACATGTTTTACCGATTCCGCTTCAATGCTTGCAGGATGTGATAATGCATGATAAAATGGTGTTGTTTTTCCGGAAGAAATAAATTTTTTCTGAAGCCTGATAATTTCATCTCCCATCTCGCAATGCACTGTTACCACTGCTTTTAACTTTGCAGCAATTTTCATCACTTCGTACAACTCATATTCCTCAATACCGATAACACCTTTATAAGCCATGTAAGTTTTGAAGGATGTTATCCCGTATTGTTTAACGCAAATCTCCATTTC
>PCSS01000207.1:0-147 GCA_002771395.1 Bacteroidetes bacterium CG23_combo_of_CG06-09_8_20_14_all_32_9
CATTTAGGAAATACCTTATGTTGACTTGGAAAAATGTAATGTAACTTAAGGCGGTAGAAGAAAAATACCGAACTATTGATTCTTAAAACAAATGCTTAAATTTGCAAATAAACACGGAGTGTTACAGCAGTGCCGAAAACATACCTA
>PCSS01000207.1:162-3547 GCA_002771395.1 Bacteroidetes bacterium CG23_combo_of_CG06-09_8_20_14_all_32_9
GTTCTGATTATTTTTGCAATTACAAATGTAAAAGCACAATTCTACAATGGATTACAAATGGATTTCGGCAAAAACCGTGTTCAGTACAAAGATTTTATATGGCAATTTTACCGTCAGAAAAAATTTGATACTTACTTTTATGTAGGCGGAAAAAATCTTGCAGAGTTTACTACTGGTATTGCCGAAAAAAAAATTAATGAACTTGAAACTTTTTTTGGATACATTTTAGAAAAAAGAATTATTTTTCTTATTTATAATAACTTGTCCGATTTCCGACAAAGCAATATCGGGCTAATTTCAGGTAACAACCAGTACAATATTGGCGGAACTACTAAAATTGTTAATAATAAAGTTTTTATTTATTATGATGGCGACCACATTCGTTTTCAAAAACAAATTTATGCCGCCATTGCCGAGGTTATGGTTAACGAAATGCTTTTTGGCAGCGACTTTACTGCAAAAGTAACAAACTCAACTTTGATTTCACTTCCCGAATGGTATTACAAAGGTATTATTTCTTATCTTTCAGACGATTGGAATGTTGAAATTGAAAATTATGTACGAGATGGGATTCTTTCGGGCAAATACGAAAAATTTAACCGTCTTTCGGGCAACGACGCCGTTTATGCAGGACACTCTATATGGTACTACATCTCACAAAAATATGGCAAACAAGTAATTCCAAACATTTTATACCTTACCCGAATAAGTAAAAACAGCGAAAGCGGGTTTTTATACGTTCTTGGTTTGCCCGTAAAATACTTATCGTATGAGTGGCTAAATTATTTTGACGAGAAATATTACAACGACGAGCAAAAACGCTCGTTACCCGGCAGTGGAAAAATTTTAAAAAAAACTCGCAAAAATAGAGTTTATCAACAACTAACCGAAAGTCCCGATAGAAAATATTTTGCCTATCAAACTAATGAAATGGGAAAAATGCGCATTTATTTGAAATCAAAAGACGAAAAAAAAGGCAAATGTATTTTTCGCCTCGGGCAGCGGTTAGACCAAATTACCGATTATTCTTACCCAATAATAGCATGGCACCCATCCGGAAAAATCCTTTCATACATTACCGAAGAAAAGGGTACATTTCACCTGTATTTTTACGATTTGGAAGAAGATAAAACAGGATGGAAAGAAATGTTTGACATTGATAAAATTCTTGATTTTTCGTTTTCCTTTGACGGCTTTAATTTGGTGATGTCTGCCGTAAAAAACGGGCAAACCGATATTTACGTATTTAATAACGCAGCTAACACATACACTCAAATTACCAATGACCTTGCCGATGACCGTTTCCCGCGTTTTATAAATAATTCGGATAATATTTTATTTTCGTCCACCCGACAAAACGATACCCTTGGCAAAGATAACAGCCGTAATTTTGAAAAATCTTCTTACGATGTTTTTATTTATGATTACAAAACTAAATCACCTGTTCTTACACAAATTATACAAACTCCGCTAAGCAACGAAATTATGCCTTATCAAATCAAAAACAATGAATTTTTATACCTAAGCGATGAAAATGGAATAATAAACCGAACTGTTGCAAAATTCGACAGCACAATAATTTTTATTGATACCGTTTCACATTATCGCTATTTTACCGAAAGCAAACCACTTACAAATTATTCGCGAAATATTCTTGAGCAATCAGTTACTCCCGGGGGCAATTCGTACTCCGAAATTCTTTATAAAAAAGGAACTTACCAGCTTTTTACAAATACTCTGGATTATTCGGCAACAATAGAAAATATTACTCCAACACTGTACAAAAAAAAATTGATTAAAGATGCCGCTAAACTTGACAGTATTCAGAAAATTAAAAAGGTTAAAGAAAACAAAACCGATACAATTGCAGTTAATACGTTATCCAACTTTCAGTTATACGACACTGCACATATTGACATTAATAATTACATTTTTGAATTTCAAAAAAATAAACAAAAAGGATATCTTCCAAAAAACGATAGTACAAAAGAAGTTCATAAAACCGACAGTTTGCCACCAGCTAATTTTCGGTCAATGATTTATTTAACTTCTTTTTATACTGATTACGTTGTAAATCAGGTGGACTTTGGATTTTTAAGCAATTCATATCAGCCATTTACTGGCGGGCCGTTTTATTTTAATCCAGGATTTAATGTTTTCTTTAAAGTTGGAACAACTGATTTATTTGAGGATTACAAAATTACAGGAGGAGTTCGCTTTGCAGGAAATTTAAACAGCAACGAATATTTGTTAAGCTTCGAAAATCTGAAAAAACGCCTGGATAAACAATTAATTTTCCACCGATTAGCTCTTAACAGTGCTATGGCTTATGCACTTGTAAAAACTCACACTCACGAACTTCATTACATTCTTAAATATCCGTTTAATCAGGTAATGTCGGTAAAATTTACAACAAATATTAGATACGATAGAAGTGCTTATCTTTCAACAGATTTAGTTACGCTTCAGCATGAAGATGTGATAAAAACATGGCTTGGTGCAAAAACAGAATGGATTTACGATAATACCCGCAATCGCGGACTAAACTTATATTACGGAACACGTTCCAAAGTTTTTTTTGAAGCCTATCACCAAATTGATGCAAAAAAAGCCAGTTTGTTTGTTGTTGGTTTTGATTTTCGTCATTACCAGAAAATTCACCGCAATTTAATTTGGGCAAGTCGTTTGGCAGCAAGCAATTCATTTGGCAGCCGAAAACTTATTTATTATCTCGGTAGTGTTGACAATTGGATTAACCTTAGTACTAAAGTTGCCACTTTCGACCAATCGGTATTAATAGACCAAAATCAAAACTATGCTTACCAGGCAATTGCAACAAATATGCGAGGGTTTACGCAAAATATTCGTAACGGGAACAGTTTTGCTGTATTAAACAATGAGTTACGCTGGCCCGTTATTAAATATTTTATGAACCGCCCTATTCACAGCGATTTTCTCGAAAATTTCCAGATTATAAGTTTTTTTGATGTAGGTACTGCCTGGAGCGGAGATTCACCATACAGTAAACAAAATGCATATAACTCCGAAATAATTTATAACGGTCCAATAACAATTATAATTGACAAAGACCGCCAGCCTATTGTTTATGGCTATGGTTTTGGCTTGCGCAGCCGTTTGCTTGGATATTTTATTCGTGCCGATTGGGCTTGGGGAATAGAAAATAATATAATTTTACCAAACATATTCTATTTATCTTTGAGTCTTGATTTTTAATTATATGAAACATCCACGACTATCAGTTAATAATAGTTAACAATCAATTAAGAGTGGTTAATGGTTGTTAATAATAGTTAATATAGGTTAAGATCGGTTTACTATTGTAACCGTTATTAATCGTCTATTAACCTTATAAAGACACACAAGG
>PCSS01000207.1:3577-3861 GCA_002771395.1 Bacteroidetes bacterium CG23_combo_of_CG06-09_8_20_14_all_32_9
TACCCCGTTGGATAATCTTGTTGAATAACGTTTATGCAATGATAAAGAAATATCCTACGGGGTGAATTGTTAAGCCGTTAAGTTACTTAATGGTTAAATGTCCCCCTTTTTGAAGGGGGCAGGATGAATTCCCCCTTGTGTGATAGCTTATATGTAAACGGGGGTAGGGGGATGAAACTTAAAATGAACTAAACGGAAATAATTAAATATAAACAGATGAAACATCCATGACTATTTAAAGACACACAAGGGAATGATTATTAGTATGATTGAGGAGATTGAAA
>PCSS01000142.1 GCA_002771395.1 Bacteroidetes bacterium CG23_combo_of_CG06-09_8_20_14_all_32_9
CTTAAAATAGCAACAAAAATTCAGGAACAATTCTCAAAAAGAGTTGCAAGATTAGATCGCGGAGTTAAACAAGCCGGTTTTTTGGTGCTTTGGAAAACTTCCATGCCAAGTATTTTAACTGAAATAGGATTTTTAAGTAATGCCGACGAAGCTAAATTTTTGTTAAACGATACAAATCAAAATTTAATAGCCTTTGCTATTTATCGTGCTTTTAAGGATTACAAAAATGAAATGGAAGGAAATACACAAGGTAATACTGAAATTTCTGATAAAGATGATAATGTGAGCGTAAATGGCTCAAACACCGAAAATAATGAAACAGGTTTTCAGAAATCTATCGAAAACATGATTACTCAAATAAATAATGACACCGTTTATTTTAGAGTACAAATTATGTCGTCTATTAAAAAATTAAATGTTGGTTCCGAAAATTTTAACGGAATTAAAGGAGTTGAAGAAATAAACATTGATGGATGTTATAAATATATTTATGGAAAAACAACTACTTTTGATGAAATTAGTAAAGTTCAAAAAGAAATAAAACAGCAATATCCAGATGCATTTATAATTGCAATAAAGAATGGAAAAAAAATTCCTGTAAATGAAGCTATCAAACAAACAAAGAATTAAATTTAGCCTTTAAAAATAAACTAATGGCATTTAAAATTTCAAATGAAGTTAAAATAGGAATTGTGGTTATAATAACCGTTGGATTACTCATTTGGGGTTTTAATTTTTTAAAAGGAAGAAATCTGTTCGAAAAGCGAAATACCTATTACATTGTTTACGATAGAATTGATGACATGGATGAATCGAGTCCTGTATTAGTAAATGGTTTAAAAATTGGTTTGGTTACCGATATTTATTTTCACCCCGATACTTCAGGACGAATTATAGCTAAAATATTAGTTGATAATACATATCATATTCCCGATTCTAGTACTGCTGAAATATACAGCGTCGACCTTATGGGAAACAAGGCAATACGGTTGAATCTTACAAAACTAAAAAAATATTACAAATCGGGTGATACCCTTATTTCTAAAATTGAAAAAGACTTAAAATCACAGGTAAGCGCTCAAATGCTCCCGTTAAAAATAAGAGCCGAAGAGTTAATGCTTTCTATTGATTCGGTAATGTCGGTTGTACAAAATATTTTTAACGAAAATACCCGCGAAAATCTTTCTAAAACCTTTGCCAGCATAAAAGTAACCATTCAAAATCTTGAACACACTTCTATTTCGCTTGATACTCTTATGCAGAACGAAAAATGGGTACTTGCACGAATTTTTGCAAATATAGAATCCATCACAAATAACTTGAGAAATAATAATGAGCAAATCACACAAATTCTTGATAACTTTTCAATGATAAGCGATTCGCTTCAGAAATCAAATATTAAAAATACTATTCAGAATGCCAATACCGCTCTTTTGCAGGCAAACAAAATTCTCGGAAAAATTAACCGCGGTGAAGGTTCGTTAGGTATGTTAATTAACAATGATACTTTATACTATAATCTCGAAAATGCTTCCCGAAACGTTGATATGCTAATGCATGACTTACGCGAAAATCCAAAACGTTACGTTCATTTTAGTATTTTTGATTTTGGAAAAACCGTAATTGTTGACGAAAATGGCAATAAGGTTAATAAGAGAAACAATATTGATAAAAACGGCAGCGGTGATACAACTTCATATAATATAATTTATAAGATTCAAATTCGTTCTGCCAGAAAGCAAATCCCTGAAAACTCTAAAGAGTTTAAAGGAATAACCGGTGTTGAAGAAAATGTTATTGATGGTCGGTACAAATATACAGTAGGCGAATTTGCTACCTTCGACGAAGCGCTAAAATATCAGCAGAAAATTACTGCAAAATTTTCCGATGCCTTTGTGGTAGCATACAGTGGAAACCAGCAGGTTCCAGTACAGGAGGCAAGGAAAGATAAATAGACGCTGATTTATTATGATAAAAAAATCAAAACTCTCAGCGTTAAATAAATAAAATTTTAATCTTTGAAGAAAAAATATGTATATTTGCCCATTGGAATTGGTTATATCGTAATTCATATAATTATATTGAAGCGGAATAATTTTTTTTTAAAAATATTTTGAATATAAATTGGTTAATACAAACTGAATTAAATGTGTAAATATTTATGTTCTGTATCGCAGTCTATTAAACATACTACGAAATCTATATATGTTTTTTTGACAAACGTAAATTATTTTTGAACCGATATTTATAAAATAAAAATAAAAAATAATGCTTTTGCATTTTTTTAGAACTATTTTTTTGTTCAATATTGCTGGTTGAAAAAATGAAACTGAAAAAAATAAAATATTATTGATAGATGATGAGTAAAAATTATATAGAAGTTTGGAAAAATTGTTTGAAAGTAATAAAGGATAATGTGCCTTCAATAAGTTTTAAAACGTGGTTTGAGCCTATTATTCCGCTCAAAATGGAAAATAACGTATTAACAATTCAGGTGCCTAGTGCATTCTTTTACGAATATCTTGAAGAACAATATATTGATATTCTCAGCAAAACATTGCGAAAAGAAGTCGGCGATGATGTCAAACTTGAATATAATGTAGTTATGGACAATAACTCACAAGCCAATACTAAACCTTATACTGTAAAATTGCCTGCAAAAAATAAATCCAATTTAATAAATCAATCAGTTTCGGTTCCATTAGATTCCGATAATAGAACAATTAAAAACCCGTTTATTTTACCAGGAATAAAAAAATTAACAATAGACCCTCAGCTAAATCCCGATCTTTCATTCAGCAACTTTGTTGAAGGCGAATGTAACAGGCTTGCACGTTCTGCCGGATATGCAGTTGCCTGTAACCCTGGCGGTACCGCCTTTAATCCTTTGTTTATTTATAGTGCAAACGGGTTAGGAAAAACTCACCTTTCACAGGCTATCGGAATTGAAGTAAAAGAACGTTTCCCCGAAAAAACGGTTCTATACGTACAGGCACATAAGTTTATCACTCAATTCATGGAATCCATTAGAAATAATAACCGTAATGATTTTGTACATTTCTACCAAATAATGGATGTTCTTATTATAGACGATATTCATGAATTAAGAGGAAAAGAAAAAACTCAGGACATTTTCTTCCATATATTTAATCACTTACACCAGTCTAACAAACAACTTATTATTACTGCCGATAAACCACCAATTGAACTGCAGGGCATTGAACAACGTTTACTTTCACGTTTTAAATGGGGACTTGCTGCCGATTTACAACCTCCCGACTTTGAAACCCGTATGGCTATACTTAAAAAGAAAACCTATAATGATGGTATAGAAATGCCCGACGAAATAATTGAATACCTTGCTATGCACATTACAAACAATATGCGTGAACTTGAAGGTGCACTTATATCAATTTTAGCCCAATCTACACTCAATAAAAAAGAAATTACAATTGAACTTGCCAAACAAATTATTGACAAACTTATAAGAAGTACCTATCGCGAAATATCAATTGACTATATACAAAAAGTGGTTTGCAATTATTTTAATATGAATGTTGAAGTGATAAAATCAAAAACCCGTAAACGCGAAATCGTTCAGGCACGTCAAATTGCTATGTATTTTGCTAAAAGTTTTACAAAGAGTTCACTGGTTGAAATTGGTAAAGTTATGGGAGGTAAAGACCACGCAACGGTATTGCATGCTTGTAAAATGGTAAATAATTTAATAGATACCGACAAACGTTTCAAATTATACATTAATGAAATTGAAAAGAAACTTAAATCATAAAAACAAAAGCAGGTTACTACCTGCTTTTTTTTAATATGGAACCAAAATAAATGATATCTATTCCACTAAGTATATTATCATCAATTTCATTTTTCTTTTTACACTTGAATATTCTTGATTTTTCTGTGTTTTTTGAAATTAATAATAATAATAGGTATAGTTACTTTATTGGTATTGATTGGAATAATCTTTAAA
>PCSS01000077.1:0-3236 GCA_002771395.1 Bacteroidetes bacterium CG23_combo_of_CG06-09_8_20_14_all_32_9
TAACTAAATGACATTGCCATATTTCCTTATACCCCCTCTATACCCTATAAATTAAAATATTGATATTACGGACAAGCACTATTTAGAAAGTTTTTTGCTGTAGATTTTTTTATTGTGGAGCACTTCAATGGCTTTCATATACTCAGGTCGTGAAGGATTTAAAATTTCCCAATATTCGCTGTTATTCCATAAATTATTGGCTATTATAGCTTTTGTAATTAGTTTAAAATTATTTTTTGATTTTGCAATTTCATCGTCTTTTTTAGCAACTCCTTTTTTGGTAGCGAGGCTGATTAAACTGTCAACCATTACATCACTAACAATAAAATCGGTTTTAAACTTGTTAAAATCAGTGAATTTCTCTTTAAGCAAGTTACGGTTATTGTCCATATAACTAAGCACATAATTATATATCAGTCCTTTGCGTACTAAATTACGATAATAATCAGTATAAATAGTAGTGTCAAATGGTACAAAAAAGTCTGGCATAATTCCACCACCGCCATAAACGGTTCGTTTAGAATTAAGCGTTTGAAATTTAAGGCTATCGGGAAAATGAATGCTATCGGCATGAATAAGTTCTCCATTATTATAGCGGTTTGTAAAGTCTTTTGAATATTCTGTAAATCCTTTGTCGTAAGGTTTTTGAATTAATCTGCCTAAGGGAGTATAATAACGTGCAACGGTTAAGCGAATCAAAGAACCGTCGGGGAGGTTGAATGGGCGCTGTACCAAACCTTTACCAAATGTACGGCGACCAATAATTAAACCTCTGTCCCAGTCCTGAATGGCTCCCGAAACAATTTCGCTTGCCGATGCAGAGTTTTCATCAACAAGAACTATTAAACGTCCGTCGTGCCACTCGCCTATGTTTGTTGCTCTGTAATCGGAATGTGGACTCTTAATTCCTTCGGTATAAACAATAAGTTTTTTGTCGGAAAGAAATTGGTCGGATAAATCAACTGCTGTATTTAAGTAGCCTCCGCTATTGCCCGATAAATCTAAAATTAAATCTTTTGCGCCCTGATTTTTTAATTTTATGATGGCTTCGCCAAACTCAGTCATAGTAGTTGCCGAAAAACGAATCAATTTAATGTAACCTATTTCTTTGTCAATCATATATGATGCATCAATGCTGTAAATTGGAATTTTATCGCGGGTAATAGTAAAATCAAGAAGATTTTTTTCGTTTCTTCGTGCAATTGAAACGGTTACAATAGTTCCTTTTTTACCCCGCAATTTTTTAAAAACATCTTTGTTTTTTATTTTAATTCCGGTAACAATTTGACCGTCAATTTTTATAATTCTGTCGCCTGCACGAATACCAAGTTTTTCAGATGGCCCACCCGGAATAGGGTTTACAACCATAATAGTATCATTATATATATTGAATTGAATACCAATGCCTTCAAAATTTCCTTCTAAAGGTTCGTTCATTTCTTTTACTTCATCTTTGCTAACGTAAACCGAATGTGGGTCGAGTTCTTTAAGCATTTCTATAATAGCTGTTTCAACCAAATTATCATTGTTAACAGTATCAACATAAAACATATCAACAACATCTAAAGCCCTGTTTAACTTGTAAGCAGCAGCCTGATTAGTTACCTGCGAGTATCCGAACAATGAAACCGACAAGGCAAAAACCGTAATTAACGACTTAATTTTACTCATATTAAAATATATATTAATTTTACCAAAAATGTAAAAGTAATACAATTTTGCCTTAACAATTAATTAAATCTTAAACAATTTCATTAAATAACTGATATTATATGGATTGCAATATCGAAAAAAATATTAAGAACTGCAATTGCACATACCCATGCAGCCGAAAAGGCAAATGTTGTGAGTGTATAAGCTATCACAGAAGAATGGGTGAACTGCCTGCATGTTATTTTTCTAAAGATTTTGAAAAAACATATAATCGTACTATCGACAACTATTTAAAATTTATCGGGATAAAATAATTTTATGGAAGAAGAAATTATTAACAAATTACAAGAAGATGATTTTTCTCCTGAATATAAAACTGATTACTCGTTCAGTTATACCAAATCGAATATGTTTAGTCTTGCAATTTTTGTTTTTTCGTTTGTAATTTTTACAGGATTTTTCGGTTTATTTTGGGGATTTTTGTATATATGGAACGAGGCTGAAAACTTTGTATTTAATGCATTTATTACTGTTCCTGTATTAATTGGCGGAATTTTTCTTCACGAGTTACTTCATGCTGTTACACTATTAATTTTTACTGATATTAAAATTTCTAACCTGAAAGCAGGTGTAAGCTGGATAAATTTTACACCTTACATTCACTGCAAACATCCTGTAAGTGTTTCGGTTTATCGCAGAAGCACAGCAGCCCCGGCATTAATAATGGGAATAATTCCTGCCATAATTTCACTTTTTACAGGGTACGTTCCTCTGCTTTTTTTTGGGATTTTATTTATTGTAACGGCTGGTTCCGATTTGTTTTCGCTTTGGAAACTCAGGAAAGTAAAGAGTAATTACTTAGCTTCCGACCACTCCGAAAGAGCAGGATGCGTTGTTTACGAAAACCCTTTCATGATTTAGGCACTAACAAAGGCAAACTTACCAACATGTTGTCAATTTCAATGTTCAAGTGAATACATAATTTTCTTTACCTGAAAATTGATAGTTGAGTATTAGATATTAAATATTTTTCCCAAAAGGGCTTTTTTCCCAAAGGGAAAAATTTAGGCGCTTATTGTACAACTTTTACCAAAATGTTGTTACTAAATTCCAAGTTTCTTCCTTTCATAATATAGAAACGGGGAATTTTTACCGTCATTTATTAAACAATAGAAATGATTTCCGCTTGAATTCCATGGTTCTCCTATTTCACCCATCTCCGTTTCCCCGTTTCTCCGATTCCCCGTTTCTCCGTTACAGGTAAAGTGAGGCAATAATAAAACATCCCAGCAATACTCCGGCAATTCCATTTATAACTGCAAATGCCATGTTCACTCTGCTTAAATCATCGGGTTTTACTATTATATGTTCATAAATAAGCATTGCAGAAAAAATTGTAACACCAATCCAGTAAAAATTGCCGAATGGTCCAATAATTCCTGCTACAACTAAAATTCCAAAAGTAATAACGTGGGCAAGTGCCGAAAGTGTTAAAGAAATATTTGGTCCTAAACTTACGGGTAATGAATGAAGTTTTTGACTTTTATCAAATTCTTCATCCTGCAGAGCATAAAGAATATCAA
>PCSS01000077.1:3272-3659 GCA_002771395.1 Bacteroidetes bacterium CG23_combo_of_CG06-09_8_20_14_all_32_9
AAATTGGTAATATATCAAATTGTGCCGTTACCGATAAATAAGCCCCAATTGGTGCAAGTGCTAATCCTAATCCTAAAATAAAATGACAAAGTGAAGTAAATCGTTTGGTAAAACTGTATCCGAAAATTACTAAAAGAGCAACCGGAGAAAGATAAAAAACCAAAGAATTAATAAACCAAGTTGTTAAGATAAAGAATATTGAACTTAGGAATACAAAGAGCCAAGCATTAAAAAGAGAAATTTTTCCGGACGGTATTTCACGACCTGTTGTTCTTGGGTTTTTGCGGTCATAACGTACATCAATTATACGGTTAAAAGCCATGGCAGCACTGCGAGCCAATATCATGCATAAAATAACAAGGAGAAAAACTTTCAAATTAAAACCAA
>PCSS01000077.1:3682-3824 GCA_002771395.1 Bacteroidetes bacterium CG23_combo_of_CG06-09_8_20_14_all_32_9
AAATACCCCACCAGTGCAAAAGGCATTGCAAAAATAGTATGGCTGAATTTTATTAAAAATAAATATTTTTGAAACTTGCTCATTAATTAGAGTTTGTTTGTAATATCAATCTTTTTCATTTTAAGGAATATGGTATATGGTA
>PCSS01000078.1 GCA_002771395.1 Bacteroidetes bacterium CG23_combo_of_CG06-09_8_20_14_all_32_9
AAAATAATGACAATAATTGAAAAAATAATTGCAAACCATAGCAATAAAAAAAAAGTAACAGCCGGTGATATCACAGACATTTTTATAGATTCACGCGTTGCAAGAGATTTTGGCGGGGCGAATGTTGTAAAAAATCTTGTTGATAACGGGTTAACCATTGCCGATGTATCACGTACTTTTTTTACTTTCGATTGTAACCCAACAGGTTCGGACCAAAAGTATGCTACTAATCAGCAATATTGCAGAAAATTTGCACGCGAAAACGAAATTAAAATTTTTGATATCAATGCAGGTATTGGAACTCATATTGCAATTGATGGTGGTTTGGCTTGGCCGGGGAGTACATTTGTTTCAACCGATTCGCATGCAAATATAATGGGTGCAATTTGTTCTTTTGGTCAGGGAATGGGCGACCAGGATATTGCGGCTGCATGGGCGAAAGGTTTAATATGGTTTAAAATTCCCAACACTATTAAACTTGTTTTTAAAGGGAAACCTTCAAAAAATGTATCGGCAAAAGATTTCGCATTAAATCTGCTGAACATTTTTGGAGCTAATAAACTACTCGGTGTTGCTGTTGAATTTTATGGGGAATCTATTGATGAACTCAGTCTTTCTGATAGAATAACTATTGCTTCAATGGCTACTGAAATGGGAGCTATCATTTTCCTTTTCCCTGCTGATAAGAGCATAATGGAATTTTGCGAAACAACAACCAATCGTAAGTTAGAGCCTGTTTTTGCTGACAATGACGCCCGGTACAATCAAACCATTGAAATAAATACTACAGAATTTGTTCCTATGCTTGCTTTACCCGGAAAACCCCACGATAATACTTCTGTAGTTAATGAAAAAGGTAAAAAAATTGATTCTGCATTTATTGGAAGTTGTACCAACGGAAGAATTGAAGATTTACGAGTGGCTGCTGCAATCTTAAAAAACAATAAAGTAGCTCCCGGTGTAGTACTTAAAATTGTTCCTGCTACCAATGATATATGGAATACAGCTTTAAACGAAGGTCTTATTTCAATTTTTAAAGCATCGGGCGCAATGGTTTCCAATGCGGGTTGTGCGGGTTGTGCTGCCGGTCAGGTCGGACAAAACGGACCCGGTGAAGTAACAATTAGCACAGGTAACAGAAATTTTGAAGGAAAGCAAGGAAAAGGGTTTGTTTATCTTGCATCTCCCGCTATTGTGGCGGCTTCGGCAGTTGCAGGTTATATTACTTCTCCCGATGATATTCCTGTTATACCTGCTGTATTCAAAAAATCTGATATTTCAGAATTTTCAAAAGAAATTAAAAAGAAAATAATGCCCGAAAAACCTTTGATTGCTGAAGGAAGAGTTTGGTTAATTTTAAAAGATAATATTGATACCGACATGATTTTCCATAACCGTTATCTTGCCATAACAAATATCAAAGAAATGGGACAATATACTTTTGATAACTTTAAAGGTTATGAAAATTTTGCAAAAAAAGCCAAATACGGAGATATAGTCATTACTTCTAAAAATTTTGGCGCCGGAAGTTCTCGTCAGCAGGCTGTTGATTGCTTTTTGTCTCTTGGTATTTCGTGCATACTTGCAGAGTCTTATGGCTCTATTTATGAGCGAAATGCCATTAATGCCGCTTTGCCAATTCTTACATATAAACCCGTAATGCCTGTATCAATTGATTTAAAAGACGGCGACACTGTAAGAATTGATATGAAATCAGGGAAAATAACAAATCTTAAAAATAATAAAACCGCTGATATTAATAAATTTACAGAGGTTCAAATAAATATTTATAAAAACGGAGGACTTCTTTAATTTATAATTATTATGGGACAAACATTTGCCGAAAAAATTTTTGGTGCATCAGCAGGAACAATTGTTTTTAAAAAAACTGCTCTTGTTCTTACCCACGATAATACTGCAAGTATTAAAAAAACATGGGAAAAAATGGGTGGAAAACTTGTGTTTGCTCCTAATCAATTGTTAATTACCCTCGACCATAATGCACCTCCTACAGATGCAAAATTAGCAAACGACTATAACATAATCAGAACTTTTGCCAATGAGCAGGGAATTAAAAAGTTTCATGATGCCGGTGATGGAATTTGTCATCAAATTATATCGTATTATGCAAAACCCGGAATGCTCATAGTTGGAAGTGACAGCCACACATGCACCGCCGGGGCTTTTAATGCAATGGCAGCAGGAATTGACAGAACAGAAGCAGCAGGACTTTGGAAAAAAGGCGAAACATGGTTCAGAGTTCCCGAATCAATTAAAGTAATACTTAAAGGAAATTTAAATAATGGTGTATATGCTAAAGACATAAGTTTATGGCTCATTGGCAAAATTGGTACAGACGGAGCCAACTATATGTCAATCGAATTTCATGGTGATGGTGTTAAAACGCTGTCAATTTCCGAAAGAATGACAATAGCAAATTTTGCTTCCGAAATGGGTGCAAAAAATGCAGTTTTCCCGGCTGACAAAGTATTAACAGATTTCTTAAATGACAATAATATAAAGGGCGTTTGGGCAGATACTGATGCTGTTTATTGTAAAGAATTGGAAATTAATCTTTCAGAAATTTTTCCTGTAGTGGCGACCCCGCATAGCCCCGAGAATGTAAAAGCTGTTTCGGAAGTTAGGGGAACTAAACTAAATCAGGCTGTTATTGGTACCTGCACTAATGGTCGTCTTGATGATTTGCAAATTGCATCTCAAATACTTGACGGGAAAATTATTGCAAAGGGAATGCAATTGCTTGTAATTCCCGCTTCAAAAAAAATTTACATGCAGGCGATTGAAGACGGAACTATTACAAAACTGGTGAAAGCAGGAGCAACAATTCTTGCATCGTCTTGCGGACCATGTTTGGGAACCGGACAAGGAATTCCTGCCGATGGGTTTAATGTTATTTCTACTGCAAACCGTAATTTCCTTGGGCGAATGGGCAATAAAAACTCAAGCATATATCTGGCTTCGCCTGCAACTGTAGCTTATTCGGCACTAACAGGCGAAATAACCGACCCACGGAGAATACAAGCCAATGACAAGTTTATTTCTTCAATAAATGTAGCTACTACAACATCAATTCACAAAGGCGAAAATCGCAAAACCGGCAATATATGGAATTATGCCGATGCCAATAATTTTAATACCGACCAGATGTTTGCCGGAAATTTAACTTATAGTGTTACAAGTTCAGATGCAATAGGTATAATGCCTCATTTATTCAAAGGTTTTGATGAAGCATTTGCCGAAAATGTTAATGAGGGTGATATTATTTTTGCAGGCAACAACTTTGGTTGTGGCAGTAGTCGCGAACATCCTGCTGTAGGACTTGCTTATGCCGGTGTAAAAGCGGTAATTTGCAAATCGGTAAACCGTATTTTTTATCGCTCATCGGTTAATCAGGGGTTGCCAATACTTGTTGTTCCGGAAGCTGTAAATAGTTACAAACAAGGAAATAAAGTTGATATTGATTTTGCTAAAGGTGAAATTCATATTGATAAGCAAATATTTAAGTTTGCTCCTCTCCCGCAACAACTTATGGCTGTGTTTGAAGCAAAGGGATTGGTAAATTATTTGAAGAGTTAACGGTTTGGCGGTTGGTGTTCGGTGGTGATTTTCACTACTGAATTTTCTACGAAGAAAAACGGTTTCAATGTTGTAAACGAGGACTATTTAGTGTCTGTCTGTAATATCAATCTTTTTCATTTTAAGGTATATGGTATAAGGAAATAGGGAATAAAGCGAACCCCTTATACCCTATACCTTTATACTTTATACCTGAAATATCAAATTTTAAAATTCTGATATTATTTTTCAAATTTTTCGACTTTACGGACAGACTCTAAATAGTACTTGCAAGTTTAGTAATCAGTTATCGGTAATCAGTTATTAATTCAGAACTCATGATTTGAGACGAATTGTCAAAAATGATTCGCAAATATTTATTCAATTGCTTTTATATGATTGCCAAATAGCCAT
>PCSS01000222.1:0-2529 GCA_002771395.1 Bacteroidetes bacterium CG23_combo_of_CG06-09_8_20_14_all_32_9
TAAAACACACAAAAACATTGTTATTACTGACGCAGTTTCATTTTTTGATATACTCATTCTGGAAAAAAATGCTGAAATGATTTTTACCGATTCAGGGGGCGTTCAAAAAGAGGCTTTTTTTTACCATAAACCCTGTCTTATTCTTCGCCCTCAAACCGAATGGACGGAACTGGTTGAGTGCGGCGCTGCCAGGTTATGTGATGCAGATAAAAAAAAGATTTCTGACAACTATTATTACTACAGGAATAACAGCGATAAATTGCTCTTCCCTTCAATCTTCGGAGATGGAAAAGCTTCTCATTTTATTTGTTCCAAAATCGTTGAGAACTTCAGAAAAAATTAATGAACATAAAATGACTAAAACACAAGAGAAGTACAGACTATTGTTATACAAGGTAAGTTATTATCTTACCTTGCTAATGGTATTCTGTATCCCCTTTTATAAAAAAATGATGCCTTACCTGATTGGTATCTGGATTGTCTGCTGGATTTCTGCAACCTTATTATCACACTTCCATCGCGAATCTTTTAATAACAAAATACTTCTGCTCCCGGTATTATTTTACCTGTTTCATATATTGGGTATGATATGGACAACAAAATACTGGTCAGGTGTATTTGATCTTGAAGTTAAATTTTCTATCCTTCTTTTTCCACTTGCTTTTATTTTCTTAACCCCTATTTATAAAAACAAGTTAAAAGAAATACTGTTTGCATTTATAGCAGGTAATCTTATTGTGTCTTTATTTTGTTTATGCAGAGCTGCCGTTCTGTATTTTGTGTACAGTAAACCGAGTTTTTTTTATAACGAACTTTCTTTTTTCGGACATCCTTCCTACTTCTCGATGTACCTTACTTTCTGCATCATCATACTGTATTATATGATTACCAGGAAGTTTGGTAATTTCAATTATTATACTAAAATTATATTTATTGCTCTCATTCTGTATTTTTGTATATTCATTTTCCTCTTATCATCACGGGCAGGAATAATATGCGCATTCATGGTTTTATTCCTTATGATAACTATTGATATTATCAGGAACCGGAAGTTACTTCCTTCGATTGTCTGGCTTTTGATATCTATCGGTCTCTTTATTATCGCTCTTAAGTATAATTCAAGACTTCAAGATGCAGAAAAAATTATGGGAACTAATGGTAAATCTTTCTACAGCAATAAAGAGACTACTGAAAGTATTGGTGTTCGTTATCTGATATGGCAAACCGCCTTTGATATTTTTAAAGAAAATCTTATTATTGGGGTTGGTACAGGTGATGTAAAAGCAGTGTTACTGAAAAACTATAAAATCCTCGGAATGACAGGCGCGTATGGAAACAAACTGAATGTTCATAACCAGTTTCTTGAATCATTCTTTGGACTTGGAATACCGGGTGGATTATTATTGATATTAGTTTTTCTTGTTCCATTCATCATGGCAATAAGGAAAAGGAACTTTATTATGATTTTTTTCCTTCTTACAACCGGTTTTAATTTTCTTATCGAATCAATGCTGAATACCCAGGCAGGAGTTGTTTTTTTCTCTTTTTTTCTATGCCTGCTTATATCAGCGCCATACGACAATATTATAACTATTAATAAAAAAACTGAAACTATATGATACCCTTTTCTCCGCCAAGAATTGACCAGCATACCATTGATGCTGTAACCGAAACTCTTAAATCGGGTTGGATTACTACCGGTCCAAAAGCAAAATTGTTTGAAAAAAAAATTACTGCATATTGTGGCTGTCAAACTACGGTTGCTGTTAACTCTGCTACTGCCGCACTTGAATTGGTTTTGCGGTGGTTTGGGGTAAGTAAAGATGATGAAGTTATTGTTCCCGCATACACTTATTGTGCTACTGCTAATGTGGTTGTTCATTGCGGCGCTAAACCTGTAATGGTTGATATTAATTCAGATGATTTTTTAATTTCAACCGAGGCGATTAAAAAAGCGATTACTCCTCGTACAAAAGTTATTATTCCTGTTGATATAGCCGGCTTTCCATGCGATTACAACAGCATTAACAATATTGTAAATCAGCCCGAAATTAAAAGTTTATTCAGCCGAAAAACTGATGTACAGAAAAAACTTGGGCGTATTCTAATTCTTGCTGATGCAGCTCACTCATTTGGAGCTTTTTATAAAAATAAAAATACCGGTGTTTTAACCGATATAACGGTATTTTCCTTCCATGCAGTAAAAAACTTAACAGCAGCCGAAGGTGGAGCTATTTGTTTTAACCTGCCGGCTGGTTTTATCTGTGATGAGCTTTATAAGTATTTTAGTATTATGATTTTGCATGGACAAAGTAAAGACGCATTTTCAAAATTACAAAAAGGTGCATGGCGTTATGATGTTATAGATGCGGGTTACAAAGCGAATATGACTGACGTTTTGGCATCTATAGGTTTGGTTGAAATTGAGCGTTATAAAAATGATACATTGCAAAAACGTAAGTATATTTTTGACCGTTATACTAAGGCTTTTTCTAAAAATGATTGGGCAGAACTTCCTGTTTACCAAGA
>PCSS01000222.1:2538-2821 GCA_002771395.1 Bacteroidetes bacterium CG23_combo_of_CG06-09_8_20_14_all_32_9
CGTTGTTTAGTGCATATAAAAACAGAGGTTATAAAATGGAAGATTATCCGGTTGCTTTTGATAACTACAGTCGTGAAATTTCACTTCCCGTGTATTACGATTTAACCGATGAAATGCTTGATGTTGTGATAAAAGCAGTTAAAAATGCAGTTTTTGAAGAAATAGGAAAATAATGCTTAAACGCCTTTTCGATATTGTGTTTTCAGTTTTGGTAATATTGATTTTATTGCCTTTTATGTTTATTATTACTTTAATTATCAGCTTCGAAAGTGAAGGTGGATTT
>PCSS01000222.1:2836-5195 GCA_002771395.1 Bacteroidetes bacterium CG23_combo_of_CG06-09_8_20_14_all_32_9
CGGGTTGGAAAAAATAATTGTGATTTTATACTGATAAAATTTCGTACAATGTTTGTTGATGCCGATAAAAACGGGCTACTAACAGTCGGCACAAACGATAAAAGAATAACAGGATTTGGCAAATTTCTGCGTAAATTCAAACTTGATGAACTTCCGCAATTATTTAATATTATTTTAGGTGATATGAGCATTGTAGGACCTCGTCCGGAAGTTCGAAAATATGTTGATTTATACACAGATGAACAAAAAAAGGTGCTTTCGGTTCGTCCAGGACTTACTGATTATGCATCAATTGAATACATTGCCGAAAATGAAATATTAGCTCTATCAGAAAATGCTGAAAAAATTTACATTGAGAAAATTATGCCTCGCAAACTTGAGTTAAATATAAAGTATATTCAAAATAAAAGCTTTATAACAGATTTAAAAATTATCTTTAAAACTGTATTTAAAATATTTTCGTAAATACTTCCATTCCGCAAGTGTTTTTATAAACACAGGGTTCACAGAGATGAGCATAGAGTAATACAAAGATATTGGGTGAAAAAAATTACTCTGTGTAACTCTTTGCTTTCTTTATGTTCTATGTGTTAAAAAGAAAATTGTTTTCAGAACTCGCGGATTTTAGGAAATCTCAAATTCAAAATTTCAAGCCCCAAATTCAAAGGGGACTATAGCGTAGTCTTGGTTCTTGAAACTTGGGGTTTGGGGCTTAACCAAAGTTGAATTTTTTACCCGAAAAAATGGAATATTTTGTGGTTTTTTTGAATTTATAAAATATAACACTCTCTTAATAATAATATATATTTTATAAGTCATTTGTAGTACCAGAAAATAACATTATTATCTGATAACCCGAATTCCTATTATTTATCCTTGTCGTATATTTTTAAAGAGGGTTTCTAAAAATTAGATTTTTCGAGGCGGACAAGTAGAGACACACGGACGTGTGTCTCTACTCCGGTTTTAAAATTGAAGTCCAACAAAGAAAAAGCGATTTTTAAAAGTCCCGTAAAATTTATGTTATCAGTGAATATTGTGTTCCCCGAATGTTGAATGAGCAATAGATAATAACCTGATTATAAGACTAATACGTTTTGTGAAATTTCAAGTTGGGTTAAAGAATGTACAAATTTATCGTGTGCAAAGTATAAACAGGCACTAAACAAGCTTCTCAATAACAGTATCGTAAGTTTTTTTAATATCTCTTATAAAGCCAAAAGACACATCGTCAACTCTAAGTTCGCCTTTTGTTACATGCCCAAGTGCAATAAATCCTGCTTTTTGATTCATCATAAAATCAATAAAATAATCTTCGTGGGGTGGATTAACAGAAACAATTACTCTGCTTTGCGATTCTCCAAAAAGAAATGCATCGGTACGAATTTCAGCGGTAGTAGTAACATCAAAACCTAAATTATTTGGCATAGCCGATTCCAAAAGCGCATTATATAAACCGCCTTCCGATATATCGTGAGCCGAGCATATCATTTTTTGTTTAATAAGAATGGCAATTATCTGCTGCACTTTATATTCTATTTCAATATCAAAAACAGGACAAGGCGATTTTTTTATTCCGTGATATTTTACAAGATATTCGGAAGATGAAATATCTTCAACCACAGGTCCTATAAGATAAATCATATCGCCTTTATGCTGAAAAGCAAGAGTCATAAGGTTTTCCTTGTCTTCTAAAATACCAAGCATACCAATGGTGGGAGTCGGAAATACAGGTTCAATGTTTTTTCCTATGGAAGTTTGATTGTAAAAACTTACGTTTCCGCCAGTTACAGGAGTTCCGAATTTAGTGCAAGCCATACTCATTCCTTTAATTGCTCCGGTAAATTGCCAAAAAACTTCGGGATTATAAGGATCTCCAAAATTTAAACAATTTGTTATCGCAACAGGTGTTCCGCCGGCACAAACAATGTTACGTGCTGCTTCGGCAACGGCAATGGCAGTACCTTTTTCAGGGTCAGCCCAAACATAGCGCGAATTGCAATCGACAGTTAAGGCAAGCGCTTTGTTTGTTCCTTTAATGTTTACAATTCCTGCATCGGAGGGGAAATTCGTTACCATATTTTTTGTTCCAACCATAGTATCATATTGTTCGTAAATCCAATGTTTAGAGGCAATTGTTGGATTAGAAACAAGTATTTCGGCAACTTCACGTAAATTGTCGGGTTCGGGAACTGATGAAATTGTAAATTTCCTGAGTTCTTTGTAATATGCGGGTTCTTTAGATTCACGCGTGTAAACCGGGGCTCCGCCGCCAAGCACAAGTGATTCGGCCGGAACATCGGCAACTAATTTATTATGAAAATAAAAATACAAACGGTCTTCTTTAATTACTTCACCA
>PCSS01000222.1:5202-6403 GCA_002771395.1 Bacteroidetes bacterium CG23_combo_of_CG06-09_8_20_14_all_32_9
CACAATGCAAATCCCATTTTTGAAAAATCTTATCAACTTCGGCTTCTTTTCCCTTTTTTATTACAACTAACATGCGTTCCTGCGACTCTGAAAGTAAAATTTCCCAAGATTTCATATTCTTTTGACGTAAAGGAACTTTATCAAGATAAATTTTCATTCCGCAATTTCCGCGGGCAGACATTTCTGAGGTTGAGCAAATAATTCCGGCAGCTCCCATATCCTGCATACCAACCACAGTACCGGTTTCATTTAATTCGAGACTTGCTTCCAACAGTAATTTTTCCATAAACGGGTCGCCAACCTGAACGCTTGGAATATCGTCAGCAGAGTTCTCACGAAGCCCGGCACTGGCAAAGGTTGCCCCGTGAATACCATCTTTTCCTGTAGATGAACCAACAATATATACAGGATTTCCTTCGCCTTTTGCTGTGGCAGAAATTACTTTATCTTTATTGACGATACCCACAGACATAGCATTTACTAATGGATTGGCATTATAACATTCATCAAAATAAACTTCGCCCCCAACAACAGGAACTCCAAAAGCATTTCCATAATTACCAATTCCTTTTACAATGCCTTTAAGTAACCATTTTGTGCGATTGAGTTTTAAATCACCAAAACGTAAAGAATTTAACTGTGCTATTGGGCGTGCCCCCATAGTGAAAATGTCGCGGTTTATACCTCCAACACCTGTTGCAGCACCTTGATATGGCTCAACTGCCGAAGGATGATTGTGCGATTCAATTTTAAAAGCACAGGCTAAACCATCACCAATATCAACTAATCCTGCATTTTCTTCACCGGCTTCGGCAAGTAAATATTTCCCTTTGCGTGGCAAGGTTTTTAACCATTTTATTGAGTTTTTATAAGATGCATGTTCCGACCACATTACCGAATAAATACTTAGCTCGGTAAAATTTGGCATTCGCCCAAGAATTTTCTTTATTTGTTCTAATTCTTCGGGTAATATTCCAAGTTTCTTTGCGGTTTCTATGTTCACTTTCTTTTCAGCCATACATTTAATTTTTTAAACATTTATTGACATCTTTCAAAATTGCATAAAAGTAGTTTACAATTTCATTGTTTTATTGTTTCATTGTTATTTAACCATTTAGCAATTTTTTCATCCCCCTACCCCCTTCAAAAATAATGTCACTAATTTAAGGATAAATTTAATAAATAACGAACACCGAACAAG
>PCSS01000039.1:0-3870 GCA_002771395.1 Bacteroidetes bacterium CG23_combo_of_CG06-09_8_20_14_all_32_9
TTGTTGCATAGATATTTGTCAGTATTTACAATTGTTTCAGAAAGTATAATATGCTATTTCATAACAAATTTTATGATTTTTTTGGCATTTTTCATCTTCCAGTTTACACTTTATGGCATTATTTTTATTTTCTATAGACCTGACAGGTTTTTTAATAAAATGATTACCAGACTTGAAAGGCAGGGCAAAATTTGCAAAGAACAAACCTGTCAGGTCTGGAATACAGGAAAAAGTGTCAACTATTTTTGTGGCAAAATGAAAAATGCCATTTTTTTGAACAAAAATTTTTTCAAACGCAGTCAAATTAAGCATTTATGAATGCAACAGAGTCTATTTATTAACTAAAAAACAGATTTTAACTTATTCATTTTATTTTCTTAACTTTGCATCAAATACCAGCTATTTATGATTAACGATTTTGAACTTTTAAAAAAGGAAATTTTGGTTTGCCAAAAATGTCAACTGTCAAAAGGCAGAACCAATGTGGTTTTTGGTGAAGGTCCGTTTGATGCAAAAATAATGTGTATAGGCGAAGGTCCTGGTCGCGATGAAGATTTGCAGGGAAGACCTTTTGTAGGTCGTTCAGGACAATTGCTTGATAAAATTCTTAGCGTTTGCGGTTTTTCCAGAACCGAAAATGTCTTTATTGGAAACATTGTTAAATGTCGTCCTCCTCAAAACCGCGCACCTTTTCCGGAAGAGAGGGCTACCTGCATTCCGTATTTACATAAACAAATTGAAATGATAAATCCCAAAATCATTATTCTTTTGGGAGCTACCGCTTTAAACGGTCTTATTGACCCGTTACTTAAAATTACCAAAGTTCGTGGAAACTGGCTCGAATGGAATGGACATATAGTGATGCCTACATTTCATCCTTCAGCATTATTAAGAAATCCTAATTTGAAAAAAGATGCGTGGGAAGATTTTAAAAAAGTGGTAGCAAAGTATCGCGAGTTGGTAAACCCTGCTCACAAATCAGATTATTGCTAAAGAATTTCAGGAAACGAAACTATACCATTAAAACGGTTCATAGTATCCTGAATTCCTGCCAAACCAAAATTTAATGCTGCTAATTTCATTTTTTCGATACAAAAAGGCAAGTTTTTATTCTCTTCTGCACTAAATTCACTCAACACGTAATTAGCTTTTTTCCCTTTTAAAAAATTATCACCAATACCAAAACGCATTCGGGCATAATTTTGATTACCAAGTGTTTCGTCAATACTTTTTAAGCCGTTATGACCACCGTTGCTGCCATTGGCTCTTATTCGAATAGTTGCAAAAGGTAAGGCAATATCATCTAAAATTATCAACAATTTATCGGGTAAAATTTTTTCTTTTTCGAGCCAAAACTTTATAGCTTTCCCGCTCAAATTCACATAAGTAGTGGGTTTTATAAGAATAAAAGTGTGTCCCTTATATTTTAGTGAAGTTGTAAAACTGTATCTGCCACTTTTAAAAACAAGATTGGACATTTTTGCAATGCCGTCCAATACCATAAATCCTATGTTATGCCGTGTACCGTAGTATTCCGGTCCAATGTTTCCTAAACCTGCAATTAAATATTTCAAAGGCGTTATACTTTGAAAGAGCATATTTCGGTATGCTCAATATCAAAAATGCGTTTCTTTAACAAGCGGCAGTAACAGTGAGCAGGACTGCCAACTGCCGCTGCCTACTACCTGAATAGTAACCTTTTTTTACCTTCTTTCTTTACCTTTTTCTTTACCTTCTTTCTTTACCTTTTTCTTTACCTTTTTCTTTACCTTTAGCAGCAGGAGCAAGAGCAGGAGCAGTTGCAGCAACACCATCAGCAGGAACAGCAGTACCTTCGGCAGGAACAGATTTACCTTCTACAGGTGCAGCAGCACCTTCGGCAGTTTCAACAGTTTCAGCAGCAACTTCTGCTTCTTTAGCTATTCTGGTAATTCTTACAGAAGCTACTGTTTTATTTGATGGTTCAACTACAACAAGGTTATTTAGTTTTAAATCGGCTACTTTTATAGATTTGCCAATGGTTAATTCAGTAACATTAACAACAATTTCTTCAACAATATCTTTAAAAAAACCTTTAACTTTTAAGCGATGCGCATCCACATATAGTTTACCGCCTTCCTGAACGCCTTTGGCAAATCCCTCTACTTTTACAGGAACTGGAACTGTAATAGGTTTATTTTCGATAATATTTTGAAAATCAATGTGAATAATTTTATCGCTTACAGGATGAAACTGAATATCTTTAAGAATGGCTTTATATTCTTTGCCATCAAGCATTAATTTGGCATAATATAAATTGGGTGTATAAACCAATTTTTTAAATTCTTTTTCGGAAGCTGAAAAATGAATGTTTTTTTCTGTTCCATAAAGTACACAAGGAACTAATTCCAATTTGCGTAATGCCCTTGATGCTTTTTTCCCTAAGTTTTCACGCACTTTTGCGTTGATTTCGATTTCTTTCATTTTTAATTTGTCTTGTGCTACTCAAAATTAAGTTGCTGTTTATTACTCACTTAATATCCCATTACACTAAAAAATAAAGGTCTGAAAATGAATTGCAAATGTAGTGTTTTTTTATTAAAGAATTTTTTTATACAATAAAATTAGAACTTATTGATTGGTAATTATATACTTTATTTATTACATCAGCAAACAGTGCGGCTAAACTTATTACTTTTATTTTTGGTGATTGCTGTTTAAGGGGTATTGAATCTGTAACAATTACCTCTGTAATTTGGGAATTATTAATACGTTCGTAAGCGTTACCGGATAAAACAGGGTGAGATGCAACTGCACGAACACTTTTTGCTCCGCGTTCCATCATCATTTTGGCTACAAGGCAAATTGTACCTGCGGTATCAATTATATCGTCAACAATAACTACATTTTTATTTTTAACTTCGCCAATTACAGTAATATGGTCAACTATATTAGCTTGCTTGCGTAATTTATAACATATAGTCATTTCGGTATCTAAAAATCTTGAATAAGCATTTGCCCGTTTGGTTCCGCCCATATCAGGCGAGGCAACTACAAGGTTTTCAATATTCAAACTTTTAATGTAAGGAACAAAAAGTGTGGAAGCGTAAATATGGTCAACTTGCATATTAAAAAAACCTTGAATTTGGTCGGCATGTAAATCCATTGTCATAACGCGGTCGATGCCCGATGTATAAAGCAAATCGGCAACAAGTTTTGCACCTATCGAAACACGCGGTTTGTCTTTCCTGTCCTGACGAGCCCATCCGAAATATGGAATAACGGCTATTACTTTATAAGCCGATGCACGTTTGGCGGCATCAGCCATAAGCATAAGTTCCATAAGGTTTTCCAGAGGCGGAAAAGTTGACTGAATAATAAACACACTGCAGCCACGAACGGTTTCTTCAAAAGACGGCTGAAATTCACCGTCACTGAAAACGGTTACCGAAGATTTTCCAAGCTCAGAACCAAAATGTTTAACTATTTTCTCTGCAATATATCTCGATTGGCGACCTGCAAAGAATTTTATAGATGATTTTGACATATTATTTTTTTAATGGATTTGGCAAAAGTAATAAAAAAATGAAATTTTATCTTTGTTGTTTTTTAATAATTAATTAATTTTGCATTATAAATTAATCTGGGATTTAGTCCAAAAAGTTTACCCTGTGAAATTTATTTCTATCTAACAGGGTGATGTAATCCTCCAAAAAATTGTTGATTATAAAATAATTGTTACCATTCAAAATTCAAATATTTCTGCTAATTACGATGTCCTACTAATTACGAATAAAACGAATTACGAATGAAAACGTCCATATCTACTCGTAATTCGGAAAATCAGTAATTCGTAGGTTTAAGTAATTTCAGACTTCTTAAAGTCTCCCG
>PCSS01000039.1:3878-5154 GCA_002771395.1 Bacteroidetes bacterium CG23_combo_of_CG06-09_8_20_14_all_32_9
CATCCTTTATCCATTATGAATATTGATAAAGGCGAAGAAATTGCCGGAATGTGGGTTACGCCTGATATACCCGGAACAGGCATTTACAAACTTCCAGCAAAAAAGAATAAAGTCAATAAATACGAATGGGCGCATTTTGTACAAAAAGACAATGGTATAAAAGCAAAGTATTTATCGCGGAGAAGTGGATAGTAAAGAACAATTGAATTTAGTGCTTGATATTATGAATAAAAACCTCAAAAAGACCTTCGGACAGCATATCCAATTAGATAAAGTCGATTATGATATGTGGGTTATTGGCGGAGGAAAATCAAATAGTTCAGTGAACTGACCATTTCGGTGTTTTTCTCCGATTTGCCGGGATTTGATGTTTGATGTTTGACACCAGCCTGAACCCCGCCAACGTCAGACCGTCTAATAATCTAATTTTTGTCAAATATTATTTTTGTAATATATTAAAAATTGAAGTTTTTAGACAGGCTGCCGTTGAACAAAGGAGCAGAAGAAATTTAAAAATGCCATTCATTATTGGTATTTTCAATTAGGTTAAGTATTTCGTTGCGTCCCTGCGAAGTTTTTGAGGAAGAAAGTAAGTGTATTGGAAGTTCATCCCACGTTTTTTCAAGTTCTTTATTATACAATTTAATATGATTTGTAATCTGAAGTTTTGAAATTTTATCAATTTTAGTAGAAACAATTACAAACGGGATTCGGTTAAACCCAAGATTATTGATAAAATCTATATCGATTTTTTGTGGTTTTAAGCGAGAATCAACAAGAACAAAAAGATAAGAGAGATTTTTTTGTTTCATTAAATATTCGTCAATAAGATTTCCCCATTTTGTTATTTCTGCTTTTGATGCTGAAGCATACCCATATCCGGGCAAGTCCACCATATACCAATTTCCATTTATAAGAAAATAATTTATTAATCTGGTTTTTCCGGGTTTTACAGAAGTTTTTGCAAGATGAGTTCTGTTTACCAACATATTAATTAATGAAGACTTACCAACATTAGAACGACCAATGAATGCATATTCGGGTAACTTTGTTTTAGGACAAAGCTTTAGCGATGGGCTGCTTATTTTAAATTCTGCTGAGCGTATAATCATTTAGTTATTGTTTAGTTCCGTAACTTTCCATTACTTGCAGGTAAAAATAAAAGAAATAAACAACAAATAAAAAACATAACTACTCAGCCCAAAGAGTATTTAAACAATAATTCAGTTAATATCAGTTAATATTGGTTAACATCGGTTAATATCGGTTACTTTTT
>PCSS01000335.1 GCA_002771395.1 Bacteroidetes bacterium CG23_combo_of_CG06-09_8_20_14_all_32_9
GGGTATAAGGGGTTCGCTTTATTCCCTATTTCCTTATACCATATACCATATTCCTTAAAATGAAAAAGATTGATATTACAGACAAACACTATTTAATCTGTCCGCAATGTTATAATAAAGGTTACAAATTTCAAATTTAGTAACTATTGTTACCATTTATTGGTAATTACTTACACCTAAAACTGCATATAAATGAACCGTTCGCCATTATTAAATATTCCAAATATGAATATTAAAATTAT
Source organism: Bacteroidetes bacterium CG23_combo_of_CG06-09_8_20_14_all_32_9 (assembly GCA_002771395.1). Lineage (GTDB taxonomy): Bacteria > Bacteroidota > Bacteroidia > Bacteroidales > GWA2-32-17 > GWA2-32-17. The sequence continues at coordinate 243 of PCSS01000335.1, forward strand.
AAAAGCAGTTATAAATAAAAGATTTAACTTTTTATTGATTGCAAAGCGATTGATTTTTTTTTCAAAAAGTAAAAATATTCCCATAATTAAAATACTTATAAAAAAGTTGAACTCATCTATTTGATGTCCGCCAGTAGCAAGCGGTGCAATAAAATTACGCAGCCAGTTGTCGGGGAAAAAATTTGAAAATAAGTTTTTAATCAACTGAATAGCTTTTTCAAATGATTCGGCTCTGAAAAATATATTACTGAAACAAACCGCATTAAAAACAATAAAAATACTTGATATGTTATAAAATGTATGATTTAATTGTTCAGATAAAGTTACTCTAAATCGTTTGGTAAACAATTCAAAACTCAAATATAAAATATGGCAAATAGCCCAGGCTAAAAAGGTAAAACCTATTCCATGCCAGATACCTGAAACTAAAAACGTAATTAAAATGCCTGTTAGCGCTGCTGTTTTTTTATATGTTCGCAAACGATAAACCAATGGATAATAAATATAATTTGTAAACCAATTTATTAATGAAATATGCCAGCGTCTCCAAAATTCGGAAACGGAAGCTGAACGTAATGGTAAATTAAAATTTTCTTTTAGATCATAACCCAACATTTTTGCAATACCAAGTGCCATATCGGTATATCCCGAAAAATCAAAATATAATTGAACGGTAAATAAATAAACCCCAATTAAAGTAGTTAATCCCTGGTAATTATCGTTAAAATCGAATATTGAATGTACGGCGGGCGAAAGCCTGTCGGCAATGACCATTTTTTTAAATAAGCCTAATAAAAACCGATTAAAACCGATTATTAAATTATCCTGTGTAATTACATTTTTATTTATTTGTGGAATAAATTCATTGGGCAACATAACGGGGCCGCTTATTATTTTTGGAAAGAAAGCGCAATACAGAAAATATTTTGAAATATGTGTTTCGGGCTGTAAACGCTTAAAATAAATTTCGGTTAAATAAGCAATGTTTTGTAACGAATAGAACGATAATCCAAGTGCTATAATAAAACTTTCAATATTAAAACTAATGTATGTAAAAGAAAAAATAATATTTTGCTGACTTAAATTAAAATAGTTAAACAGAATGATAGCAAAGGAATTAATAGCCAGTCCGACAATATATAATATCCTGTTATTTGTTATTTTTTTTGCCAGATAAAAATTAAACACAGAAAATAATAATACGGCAATAAGCGATTCAATGTTAAAATAACCAATAAACCCAAAACTTACAAGTAATAAAAAAACAGGACGATAATGATGTGATAACAAATAATTAATTGTTACCAAAACAAATAACAAAAGAAAAAATAGAGGAGAGTTAAAATTCATTTGGCATATAACTATTAACTTTTTTCACAATTATTTTCAGCATATCACCAACATTATTAAACTGCATTACTTCGTTGAATGAAAATTTAATATTAAATTCGTTTTCTACAGAAACTATCAATTCCAAATGTGTAAGCGAATCCCACATTTTTATATCATTTGTTGAAGTTAAAGGTTGAATATTCAATTTTTCATCTTCAAATACTTTACGAAAAACGTTTTGTAATTGTTCTAATAATTGCTGATGCATACTATTGTAATTGTTTGTTCAAAGATAAGTAAGAATTGATTGTTGTCTATTGTTTTATGTTAATTGTTAATTGCTTATTGTTTTATCGGGATTTCTAAAAATTGCTTTTTCTTTGTTATGCTCATTTTTCTAAATCCTCATTTACCCTGTTAAATACTGTTAAAATTAAAAATACTGCCATAAAATTTGAGTTATTTAACAGGGTGAACAACAGTAAACTCAGGCTTTGAAAAATTCGCAAGCCTCGAAAAATCTAATTTTTAGAACCCCTCTTAAAATCACCCGAAATTCAATCCATCGAGATTAGAAGGGGGTTAATAGTAACCAATTTTTATAAGTTTTTTTCTATCCACTTTTCCGTTCGCATTCAATACAAATTTTTTAACAGCTACAAATCTTTGAGGAATCATATAAACCGGCAAAACAGAATAAAGCTTCTCTTTTAAAGAATTTTCATCAATTTGATTTTTTTCAATAAATGCAAACAATTGATTTATCTTGTTTTCATCTTCCTTACACACTACAACACAATTTACATTTGTAATAGTGTAAATAGCATTCTCAATTTCAACAAGTTCGACTCTGTAACCGTTAATTTTAACCTGGTTATCGGTTCTTCCATAAAAAACAAGGTTTCCGAACTTATTTACAGAAACAATATCACCGGTTTTATAAAAACATTTGTTCTTATAATTAAAGAATTTGTGAGCATCTGCATTGTTTAAATAGCTTAATATCACCTGTAATCCTGCAAAACACAATTCCCCTTTTTCGGCAGGTTTATTGTTTTCATCCACAATTAACGCCTCCATTCCTTCAAATACTTTTCCTAACGGAACTATTCCATTTACACTTTCCTTTGCTGATGTAAATTCATTAAAAATATATCTTGTGCAAACAATAGTTGTTTCAGTTGGTCCGTAAAAATTATGGATTTTTGCATTTGGCAATGATTTGCTCCATTTCGTAACTAATTTATGATACAATGCATCTCCCGAGAAAAAACTGTAACGCAAATCGGGCAAAGTAATTTCATCCAAATATTTTTCAATATATCTTAAAACAGTTGGCACCATGCTTACAACAGTAATGTTGTGCTTTTGCAAAGATTCAATTATTTTTATATGTTTAATCCCGTCATCCGGCAATATATAACAACAGGCACCAACCATTAATGGCATAAAAAAAGAGAAAACAGATACATCAAAAGTTAATTCATATACCTGCAAAAATTTATCGGTTTTATTAAATTCGTAATGTTTAAAAAAATAATTAAAGAAACTATTTACGTTTTCATTAGAAACAGGGACACCTTTAGGAACTCCTGTAGAGCCGGATGTAAAAAGAATATAGCAAACTGAATTATTATTTCGATTAGAACAACGAATCTTATTTATTTTTATTTTGAATGCTTCTTCGTCAAAAATCAAATCCGAATGCTCAACATTTATTATATCCACACCATCGGAAATCGCTTCTATATTTTCATCCATAACAGAGGTTACAATTAATTTTAACGCACATTCTTTAATAATCCATTTATTCCGGCTTAACGGAAATCTTTTATTTAAGGGTACATAAGCCGCTCCATATAAATTAACAGCAACTATGGAAGCATAAGAATAAACATCATCATTACAATAAATACCTATTCGTGAATAATCTTTATTGTTTGGAATTTGCAGATAAACTACATTAACGATTTCAAGTAATTGTTTGTAAGAATAAAATGTATCATTAATATACAAAGCATTGTTTTCAGGAAACTGAAATGCAGTATTCACAACCTTTTGTGCTATGCATTCATTATGCAGTATTTTTTGGGATTCCATTATATTTAATATCTGATAATCTGTCCATAAAAGTACAGTTTTTTTTTACAAATATGAAACATCCACGACTAAATAGAGTCTGTCTGTAATGTCGAAAAATTTGAAAAATAATATCAGAATTTTAAAATTTGATATTTCAGGTATAAGGTATAAAGGTATAGGGTA
>PCSS01000392.1 GCA_002771395.1 Bacteroidetes bacterium CG23_combo_of_CG06-09_8_20_14_all_32_9
GGTATATGGTATAAGGGTTTAGCCGTCATTGTAACTTTCCGAAAGTTTGCAAAGGCCATGGCGCCGTTAACTTTCGGAAAGTTCCTTATACCACTATACCTTATAAATTAAAAATGCTGATATTACGGACAAACTCTAAATAGTAACCTAATTTTTTTATATATTTCACCTTTCAAAAATAAAATCACAACATTATGGATTATAAGATATTAAAGTTTGAAGTTGCAAATAATATTGCTTTGGTTACAATCAACCGTCCGCAGGCAATGAACGCATTAAATTCCGATTTTTTTAAAGAGATGAATGAAATGCTTACCTATATTGCTTCGCAAAAAGAAATAAGGGCGCTTATAATTACGGGCGAAGGTAAAGCTTTTGTTGCCGGTGCAGATATTGCCGAAATGTCGGGCATGAATTCGGAGCAGGGCAAACAATTTTCGAAAACAGGACAAAATGTATTTAACTGTTTAGGAACTTTGGAAATTCCTGTAATTGCTGCCGTAAACGGTTTTGCATTGGGCGGTGGTTGTGAACTTGCAATGGCTTGCGACATACGCATTGCCAGCACTTTTGCAAAATTCGGTCAGCCCGAAGTTAACCTCGGATTAATTCCCGGATACGCAGGAACTCAACGGTTACCACGACTTGTAGGATTATCAAACGCACTGTATCTTTTAATGACTGCCGATATTATTAATGCTGAAGAAGCATATCGCATTGGTCTGGTGCAAAAAGTTGTTGAACCATCTCAACTCATTGCAGAAGCTATGAATGTTGCAAATAAAATTGCTTCAAAAGGGAAAATTGCAATTAAAAAAGTTAAAGAAGTTGCAATAAAAGGTTCTATGTTCGATTTTAATTCTGCCTGCGACCTCGAAGCAAATGAGTTTGGAAATCTTTTTGGCAATGGTGAATCGGGCGAAGGAATGAATGCCTTTTTAGAAAAAAGAAAACCGCAATGGTAAAAAATAATATAGTATATTTGCAAAGCCACAGTAAACCACACTACGTTTTAAACGCAAAAAATACGTATTTAGATGTGATTTTGTTAAATAATGTTGAAAAATATTTTTTAATGATAAATAACAAATATACTTTTGAAACGTATATAAAATTAAAAAAATATTAATGATTTTACTAATTTCAATAATTATTAATCTGGTTGGGAATCCAATACCCAAAGAAATAAGCAATATTCAATATGTTGGAATAATTGTCGGAATAATTATTGGAATAATAACTATTATATCTGTATGTATTGCATTAGGAAATTTTAAAGGAAAATATACTGAAAAAATAAAACATTTAGAGGGAGATATTTCTCAAAATATAAAACCAGATATTAGAACCATTGATGATAAAATTAATAATCAGGTTTTGCCAGCATTAAATGAAATTGGGAAGGGAGTATCATTTTTAACGGGGAAAATGGAGGGTATAAATCTTACTAAATCCAGTTCGCCATTAGTATTAAATGAAAAAGGGGAAAAAATATTAAAAGATTCTGGAATTGATAAAATAATTGATAACAATTATTCAGATATTTTAGCAAAAGTAAAGAGCAAAAATCCGGCAAACGCATATTTGGCTCAAGAAATAATTAAAGATGTCGTGAAAAAACTAATTAATGATACGAATTTAAAAAATGTAATTGAAATCGGGGCGTTTAATTGCGGAAGCGATATTGATACAGTATTATTCGTGGGTGCAATTTACATTAGAGATGAAATATTAACCGAATTGAATCTATTTCCAAAAGATATTGATACCTTTGATACATCAAAAAGTAAATGATATTTTATGTCGAAGTTAGCAACAATAGAACTAACAGGTAATTCCTGCACAAAATATACTTTTGATGTCTATTCTTATGGTTCAGTATTTTCAAAAATTAGTTGTATTTATTTCATAAGCAAACGTGAAATAAACAATGATAATAAATTTGTTCATGATATTTTTTTCATAGGTAAAACAGATGATATTTCAAAAGAAATTTCTGCACATCCCAAAAAATCATGTTTTGAACAAAATAATTCAAACTGTATTTCTATTTATATTTCCAATTCTGAAACTGAAAAGGAACATATTATGTATGATTTAATAAAAAGATACGTACCTAAATGTAATGATTCATTACCTTAATTTTTTTATTACCTTTCAATACTAAAAATCCTTGTCTTTCTGTGATGATTAATTGATTGATTTTCAGATTACTGTGATTTTAGGGATAGTATCGAAAATAATTAACAATTGACAATGAATGATTTTTTAATAATAATTTAAAACCAAATAATTATGAGTTATGTAGAACGATTTCAGAACGTAACGGTACTCGGAGCCGCAGGCAAAATGGGAAGCGGAATACTTCTGCTTACTGTCATGGAAATGGCTGACATGAGCCTGAAACCCGAAAATAAAGGACAACAATTTTTGCTTTATGCTGTTGATATTAACCAAACTGCACTTACCGGCTTGATGAAATACATTAGAAGTCAGGTGTTTAAAGCGGCTGAGAAAAAAACCATAGCATTTCGCAAAATATATGCTGCCCGCAAAGACTTAATTGACAACAACGAAATTATTAACCAGTATGTAAGCGATGTAATGAGCATACTCCGCCCCGTTACCACTCTTGAATCGGCTTACGAATCGAACTTAATTTTTGAAGCTGCCAGCGAAAACCCTGAACTTAAAATCAAATTATTTTCGCAAATCAACCTGAACAATAAAAATAAGCCATGGTTTTTTACAAACACCTCATCAATTCCAATTGGCTATCTTGATAAAGAAGCTAAACTTGAAGGAAGAATTTTAGGTGTTCACTTTTATAATCCACCTGCAGTTCAAAAACTTGTGGAAGTAATAAAATCAGAAAAAACGATTTCCGAACTTCCCGAGTTTGCAAATCAATTTATAAAGAGTTTAAGAAAAATTGAAGTTCCCTCTTACGATGTTGCCGGATTTATTGGTAATGGTCATTTTATGCGGGATGCCTTATATGGTATGAACGAAGCTATGAAACTTACAGCCGAAATGTCTTATGTTGAAGCCGTTTACGCCATCAACAAAATTACACAGGATTATTTAATTCGTCCCATGGGAATTTTCCAACTAATAGATTATGTTGGAGTTGATGTTTGCCAGTACATTATGAAAGTGATGAAACCTCATGTTACTGATGAAGATATTCACAGCCCGCTGCTTGATAAATTTATGGAGTTAGGTGTAAAAGGCGGACAAAATTCAGACGGCTCACAAAAAGACGGCTTCCTTAAATACGAAAAAGGAAAACCTGTTGGAATTTACGACCCCGAAAAAAAACAATATGTTACAATTGCTGATTTTGCTGCAAAATGCGACGAAAAACTTGGCACTATGCCAGCTTCCATTAAACCATGGAAAGCAGTTATAGGAAATCCTGCAAAAGAAGAAATTTTTCGCCAATATTTTACTGAATTAAAAACCATGAAAACACTTGGTGCTCAAATCGCTAAAAGTTATGCCATTCGTTCAAAGAATATCGGATTAAAATTAGTGAAAGACAAAGTAGCTTACAACGAAAAAGATGTAAACACAGTTTTGCTCACGGGATTTTTTCACGCTTATGGTCCAATTAATAATTATTTAAACTAAGGAGGAAAAATAATGAAACTAAGAAAAAGTATATATATGGTAGCCGGTTATAACACCATTTCAATGGGAACCGGCAGAAAAGAATTCAACCCTAAAAAAGAACGCCCCGGACTCGAAGAATACATGAAAGAAGCAGGGCAGGCAGTTCTTAAACACATTGGCGGTGCATCTAATGTTGACGAGCGTGTTGTTGGCAATTTTATTGCAGCACGCTTTAACCGTCAGGGAAATATGGCAGGATTT
>PCSS01000280.1:0-13290 GCA_002771395.1 Bacteroidetes bacterium CG23_combo_of_CG06-09_8_20_14_all_32_9
GTTACGTGAAAATATATATCTTTGCTATCGGGTATTGTAAATAAAGTGTTAAAATAAATTGTCAAAATGTGATTTTATTTTTTGTAAACTATTTGCACTAATTCCTAAAAATTGCTTTCTTTTTAATTACTGTAACTTTTCCATATTTTGTCAGTTGTTTTTTATCTATTTGTTTGGCATCACCAACTATACCTATTACCATTGGTTTCGACTTTAAATTTTGGTCAAAAAACTTTTTAATATCATCAAAAGTAAGTTCGTAATAAACCGGAATTTTTACCTCCGAGGGATCGTTTTTATAGCCTAATAATTTCCATTTGGCAATTGATTGGCTTAAATTTCTAAAATCGGGATGCCCGGCAATAGAAGATTGTACAAGATATTCTTTAATTAAATTAATTCTTTCGGTTTTCAAGGGCATATTTCTAATAAGAGAATCAAAAATACTAATAGCTTCAAGCGTTTTATCGCTTTGTGTGCCAATGTAACCGTAAAATACAGCATCTTTGCCCGATTGCTGAGGAATTGCATATTTGGCACCTGCCGAGTATGCAAGCGAACGGTATTCCCTTACTTCCTGAAGTACAAGTCCGGAAAAACCGCCACCAAAATACGTATTAAAGGCATCTATATAAGGTTCATCATCATTATAAAAAGGTTTTTCGTTAATAAGAAAATATATTTTACTCTGACGTGCTTTTGGCTTGTCAACCAGGAATATGGCATTATTATCATATTTTGTAACGCTTAAATTTGAAGGTGCCAGAGATTTTAAGGGTCGGTCGGCAAAACGATAATCATTTTTAAGTTCTGAAATAATTTCGTCAAAAGGTAAATTACCAACATAATGCACTTCGGCTTCAAAATTTGTAGCCATTTTAAATACAGATAAAAGTGAGTCGGTGCTTGTTTTTTTTAATTCTTTTAAAGTTGGGCGGTCAATATAATTTGATTTGTTACCGAATTTTATCCATTCAAAAAGTGCGTTGGCAATATTGTCGGGTTCGCTGCTTTCCAATTTTCTATTTGATTTTTCACCTTCTAAAATTACATTAAGTTTATCCGGCTCACATACTGGATTATGCACTAAATTTCCTAATAATACAAGTGCCGGTTTCAACTGTGTTTCTTTTCCTTCAAGCTCTACAATTGTATAGTCCTTATCGCTGCGAATATTGTAAGTGCAACCTAATTTGCTAAATTCATTTTTTAATTCTTTTACTTTTAAATCCTTTATTCCCGCAAGATTTGCAAGTTGTGTAGCATCTGTCAGTAAAGGATGATATGTTTCGCCCATGCCATATTTAATGGTGAGAGAAAAAATATCGTTATAGGGATTTTTGGTTTGATAAAGCCAGATTCCTTTTTTTACACGGTTTTGCTGAACATCTGCCCGAAAATCAATAAAGTTCTCGCTGACAGGTTTTGATGGAATATTTTCAAGTCTCTTTGCAAATTCCGATTTTGCATCGGTGTTAGAAACAACAGGTTTATAGTTGGGTTTATCAATTTTTTCCTTTTTCGGAAAACCCATTCGCGAATAAAAAGCAAGGAAGTTATTACCATAATATTTTTTTGCTATATTAATTATATCTTGCTTAGTTACAGACATAATTTTATCGGGAATTGTAAAAATAACATCATAGTTCCGGTTCTGCCCAAATAATTCGGCTAAATACATTGCGCGGTTTTCTATATTTTCCATTTCGTGCATAAAATCGCGATACATTTCAGATTTTATGGCATCTACCAACCAATCGTCGAAATTTCCGTTACGTAAATCTTCAAGTTTTTTTATTACAAGTGCTTCGGCGTCTTCCAATTTCTGACCAAGAATTTTTGGAACAATAAAAATCACACTTTCTCCGTAATCATTGTATGGTATAGAAAATATTTGTGCCGCAAGCAGTTGATTGTCAATTGTAAGTTTATCAAGCAATCCTGTTTGATTATTGTTTGAAAGAATTCCGTTGCAAATTTCAATGGCAATTTCGTCTTTGTCGCCGGCAGGAACAGTTCTGAATCCAAGCATTGCTAACTTAATGGGCGACAGTTTTTTTTCAACAAATTCACGTCCGTTAAACGGGGCTTCCTGCCATACTTTTGGTTGAGGTAAATCGGCTTTTTGCCATTTTCCGAATTTTTCTTTTATTAATTCAAGAGTTTCTTTTGCGTTGAAATCACCCGAAAGCACAAGTGCCATGTTATTTGCCACATAATATGTTTTAAAAAACTGGTACATCTTATTTAAAGATGGATTTTTTAAATGTTCAATTGTTCCAATTAATGTCTGTTGACCATAAGGATGGTTTTTAAACGAACTTTTATTAAATTCTTCCAAAAGTTTAAACTGAAACATATCGGCATACAGGTTTTTTTCTTCGTAAACAACCTCAAGTTCCGACTGAAATCCGCGAAATACAGGATTAATAAAACGATGGCTGTAAATTTCTAACCATTTATTCATTTGGTTTGATGGAAAAGAGTTATGAAAAACTGTACGGTCGGTACTTGTGTTGGCATTTAAACCTAAACCGCCGATACTTTTAATAATATTTGCCATTTCGTTGGGAATAGCGTATTTATTGGCTTCAAGAGAGGCGTTATTTATTTTTTGCTGAATTTCCTTTCTTTTTTCGGTACCGGTAGTTTTTCCCAAATCTTCATATAAAGCAAATATCTTATCAATATACGGTTTCTCCGATGCCCAGTCAATTGTACCCATTTGCTCAGTCCCTTTAAAAAGCATGTGTTCCTGATAATGAGCCATTCCCGTAGCATCGAGCGGGTCATTTTTTGAACCCGCTTTTGTTACAACTATTCCATAAACAATTGGTAACGAATGGTCTTCATTCAAAATAACCGTAAGTCCGTTTTCCAATACATATTTTTCTATTGATGGTTTTTTCCACTCAATATTCTGACTCACTCCTTTAAAAAAGAGTATTCCTGAAAAAACAAAGAGAATTAATCTGATTTTCATATTTAAAGAATTATATGTAAGTTAATTAAGAGGGTTTCTAAAAATAAGATTTTTCGAGGCGGACAAAATTTTAAAACCGGAGTATACTGTTGTAAATGAGGATTTTAAAATTGAAGTCCAACAAAGAAAAAGCAATTTTTAGAAGTCCCGTTAATATTTAAAATTAAAATGTTCAAACTTACATAAAAAATTTCAAAGATTGTAATACCATATATATCCGCAAAAAATATTTCGGATACAAATTTCAGGAATCCTAAGCTATCCTGCAAACTGACAAAGCACCGATTTGTAAATAATTCTCAAATTTGTAGTTAGGATAAAGAAAGGTATTTGGAATAAACGAGTTGCTTTTTTAAATGTGATTTTATATTAAGAGGGGTTCTAAAAATAAGATTTTTCGGGGCGGACAAAATTTTAAAACCGAAGTCCAACAAAGAAAAAACAATTTTTAGAAGTCCTCATTAATATGTTTTTGTCATATTTTCTGTAACACAAATAATAAAATCGCCGGTGTATTTAATTTCGTCTGATAGTGTTGAAATGTTCTTCTGTGTTACGGTATTAATTACAATTACTTTAAATTTCTTTTTTTCGGCTTTTAAGTAGGTTACAATTCCTTGGTGATTATTACTGTGGTGGCTTCCGTTAAAATGAAGAAAAAGCTCACCCCTTTTGTGATTTCGCAAAATAAAATATGCCATAGTTGCATCTTTAATAGCTTGTGCTTTCGGAATGTTTGGAGTTGCATGTTCATTGTCCATTTCTTTAAGCATATTTTTGTAATAACTAATGCTATCGTCGTAATTTATTGGCAGTGGTGCTATGTATGATTTTGCTTCAGACGAAAGACTATCCAAAACATCCAGCCCCTTATAATGAACCATTGATGCGTACCGGCGAGGTATATTGGTAGCAATAAAAGGAATTTTATTTTCCTTACAATATTGCATAAATGGCTTATAATCTGTTTTATAGTTAGGCCAAAGACGTGCTTCTTCTTCAAATTTTTTATCACTAATTTTCCCCTGTAGATATTCGCACAAAATAAGTTGATTGTCGGCTTCAAACATTTCGGCGCCAACCACAAGTTCGTTTTTGCGGAATTTGTATAAATCAACAGTAAGTTCGTACTCAAGCCAATGGGCAATAGGATTATCGTGCTGTTCGCCAAAAAATACAAAGCTGGCATCTTTACAGGCATTTAATAAAGAGTCGTATGACGAAACACGCCCATCTCCCAAAAAAATTTTATAAACTTCTTTATTTTGCGAAAAAACACTTAAAGAGAGCAATATTAGTGGTAGCAAAACAATATTTTTCATCTGTAAAAGTTTAATTTTATACTGCAAACGGGTATTAATTGTCATTTTTCACTTATCCTAACTAAATACGAACTTTGTACTTTGCAGGTTCGTAATCATTCGTACTTCGGTGGGTTAATAAATTGTGAATTATAACCGTTTAAAGTATAAAATGAATAAAAAGCAAAGGAAGCGTTTTTTTCGTTATTTTGCGAAATATTTTATGAGTATTTTTAATAAACAAATATTAGTTCTTATTATAGGAACTTTGGGTTCAATTTTTTCATATTCCCAATCTACGGTATCGCTTGAACTTATGACTTTTGGTGTTCATCCATTTGAAAAGCCAAATTTAAAACTATACGAAAATGCAATAGATGCTAATGGGAACGTATGTACCGAACCGGGATTAAATTTGTCGTATGAATTTTTTGTAAGCGAAAACAGGGTATCGTTTCAATTTACACAATCAATTTTTGCAGATGCAGCAGGACAAATGGCTGGTATTACCGAGTTTTCATTTCGCCGGTTGTTTTTTCATAAATGGCGGAGCAGTATGTATTTGGAGATTGGAGCAGCATTAACATATCGTAATTCGTGGAGTAAACTTAGCCATGGCAACATTGTTTATATTCCTGAAACAAAATATTACAAAAATGGTAACTGGGAAGTTCTTCCTTCTGTCATTGGAAAATATGAATACGATTTCTATATCGGAAACAAAAGCGATATTATATTTGGTATATTATATGGTCATTCTTACAAAACTTTTACGGCTACTTTAGGTTACCGGTATTGGCTTTCAACTAAAGTTAAACATTCAAAAGGTTGCGACTGCAAAAATAAATACAAGAAAAAATTTAAAGATTTGTTCAAATAGAAGAATTGTTACTAATTAGTGTTTGTCTGTAATATAAAGTTCGATTACAAGGCTTGCGAGTATTAAATGTCAGAAGTTTACTGTTGTAAATGACTGACATGAAAGATGAGCATAACAGGGCAAACACCCGGTGGGTGTTTGAGCCAGCTAGTGCTAAAGCAGGACTTTACAGACAGACTCTAAATAGTTACAATTGTGGGGACTTCTAAAAATACCTTAAACGTCATGCTGAACTTGTTTCAGCATCTCACAAAACGAAGCTCTGCCTTTAATATTAGATGGCGGGTTAAGCCCGCTATAACGCAATTTATTAATTTTTAGAACACTCATTGTATAAATTTCTAATTATATACTAAAAACGTATTTTTTTAGTTTATTTTTACACTTATTAAGTTTTGTATGCAATTGCTAAAAAATTTTATTTTTATTTCAGTTATTTGTGTTGCAATATTATCGTGCAAAAAAGAAAAATTTTATGCCGATTCAGATGCTGTATTAGAATTTTCTATAGACACAGTTCAGTTTGATACTGTTTTTACTACCATTGGCTCGGCTACACAGAATTTTAAAGTTTATAATCAATATAATAAGCCTGTTAAAATTTCATCTGTTTACCTGGCAAAAGGAAATGCTTCATTTTTCAGGTTAAATATTAACGGAGTAAGTACCCGCCGATTGGATGATATTGAATTAGATGCAAAAGACAGTCTGTATATTTTTGTTGAAGTGCATATTGACCCGAATAATTCAAATAATCCTTTAATTATTCAAGATTCAATTGTTTTTGAAACTAACGGAAATTTTCAGGATGTTGATTTAGTCGCCTGTGGGCAAGATGTAAATTTTATTAATGGAAATGTTAATGGAATAATAAGTACCAATACCCTTTGGGATAACACAAAACCATATTTGGTTTATAATTCCATGTTGGTTAATTCCGGAATTACATTAACCATTTTGGCAGGAACAAAAATCTATTTTCACCATGGCTCGCGAATGTATGTAAATGGAACCCTATTTGCCAACGGAAATCTTGAAGAACCAGTAATTTTCAGAAACGACAGACTTGAGCATTGGTACGACGATATTCCCGGACAATGGGTCGGAATTTATTTTGCTCCCGGAAGTAAAGACAACTCTCTTAATTATTGTGAAATACAAAATGCAATTATTGGAATTCAGGCAGATACAGTTATAAATACTAATCCCACTGTTACAATTTCAAACACTAAAATTTTAAACATGAATGCAGTTGGAATATTTGCACAGGGAGCAAAAATTCTTGCATGGAATAATGTAATTGCAAACTGTGGTCAGTGTGCTGTAGCGCTTACAATTGGCGGAACCTATCAATTTTACCATTGCACAATTTATAATTCGTGGCAATATGCAAACCGGCAAACCCCTTCGGTTTTATTAAATAATTATTACCAGGATGTTAATGGAAATTACCAGGTTAGAGAATTAAATGAAGCCACTTTTGGGAACTGCATTATTTATGGTAATCTCGAAAACGAAATAGGACTTGATGCATTTTCTGCCACAAGTACTTTCAACTTTAAATTTGAATATTCATTATTAAAAATTGCAGAAACTATTCCTACTACTGATGTTTTACGATGGGACAACATATATAAAAACAATTTACCCGGACTTAAAAATCCTTCTGCCGATGATTTTTCGTTAGATACTCTTGCTTTTGCAAAAGACAAAGGCGATTCAGGAATTGGAAGCATGTATCCACTTGATATTAATATGGAAAACCGTTTATCCGACGGTCATCCCGACCTTGGAGCTTATGAAAGAATCGAATAACAAATGAAAAAAATAAGTATTATAACATTTATTTTTTTGACGTTTTGGGCTTGTAATACACAAAACAATGTTCAAAAACATATCGAAAAACTTGATAAAAATACAGATAACCGATATTTGCGAATAGTTTCGTATAATCTTGAAAATTATTTTGACCCGTTTAATGACAGTCTTACTAATGACGAAGAATTTACCCCGGAAGGTATGCGCCATTGGACATGGGATAAGTACAAAGACAAACGGAATAAAATTTATAAAGTTTTAACTGCAGTTGGCGGTTGGGAATTGCCCGATATTGTTGGACTTTACGAAGTAGAAAATGAATTTGTTTTAAGAGATTTACTAAAAAGCACTCCTTTAACATGGCGCACATACGAAATTGTTCACAAAGAATCACCAGATAGACGGGGAATTGATGTAGCGATGCTTTACCGCACCGATAAAATCAAACTTATTTGTAAGCAATTTATTGAAGTTGTTTTTCCTTCCGATACGTCAAAAAAAACACGCGATATACTTTATGCCAAGTGTTTTACAAATGATAACGACACATTAAATATTTTTATAAATCATTGGCCCTCAAGATATGGCGGACAAGCCCAATCGGAAATGAACAGGCAAAACGTTGCTAAAATTTTAAGATTAAAAATTGATTCAATTTTTGCATCTAACCAAATGAGTAATATCATCATAATAGGTGATTTTAATGATGAACCTGATAATGTTAGTATTACCGATTTTCTTAAAGCAGTGCATAATTATGATTCGCTTGTTCCTGGTAAAATTTATAATCTTGCATGGTATATGAAAGAAAAAAAAGGTATGGGTAGTTTAAAGTTTCAGGGTGAATGGGGATTAATTGACCAAATTATGGTTTCATCATCAATGTTAATGAAAAATAATTCTATTTACACTACACTTGATAATGCAAAAGTTTATAAAGCCGATTTTTTAACCGAACCCGATGATGCTTTTATTGGCGATAAACCATTTCGCACCTTTATTGGCTTCAAATATCATGGCGGGTTTAGCGACCACTATCCAATTTATCTTGATTTATTTCATCAGTAAACAGGCATCTTTCAAAATTACAGAAAATTAGTCTTTCCCCGTTATACTTAAAACGGTAACAATTTTAACTTTACATTTAAACTCCCCTCTCCAATTGGAAAGGGATTGAGGGGGAGGTCATAAAAAAATAAAAAGTTAAAATTATTACCATTCATAAAACAAATAAAAAAACGCTAAATTTGAAAAAAATCATTAAATTATTAAATATGTTCGATGCTATTGTATATCAGGACAGAAGGAATAAATTACGTTCCTTGTTAAAAGAGGGGATAATTATTTTTCAGGGAAATAATGAATCGCCCATGAATTATTCGGATAATACTTTCAGATTTAGGCAAGACAGCACTTTTCTGTATTTCTTTGGATTATCGATGCCCGGTTTAGTCGGAATTATTGATATTGACAACGGAAAAGATATAATATTCGGCGATGATATTGATATTAATGATATTATTTGGATGGGACCGCAACCATCTATTAAAGAACTTGCTCAAAAAGTAGCTGTAAAAGAAACTTATCCCGTTGCAAAGCTTTCAAATGTTGTTGCAGATGCCACAAAAAGAAAACGTACAATTCATTTTTTGCCTCCTTACAGAGCCGAAAATATACTTATTCTTGAAAAAATTTTAGAAATACCTTCCTCAAGTATAAAATATAAAGCATCTGTTGAATTGATTAAAGCGGTAGTTACAATGCGATTGATAAAAGATAGCAATGAAATCGCCCATCTTGATGAAATTATGAACATTGGTTACAAGATGCACATTACAGCAATGAAAATGGCAAAACCCGGAGTTTATGAACGCAAAATAGCCGGATTTATTGAAGGAATGGCTTTATCGTATGGTGGAACAATATCATTTCCAGTAATTTTATCAAAGCATGGCGAAATACTTCATAATCATTATTATGGGAACAAATTAACAACAGGCGATTTAATGATTTGTGATGCAGGTTTTGAGTCTGATATGGGTTACGCAACCGATAATACCCGCGTTACACCTGTAGGCGGTAAATTCTCTCAAAAACAAAAAGAAATTTACCAGATTGTTCTTGATACCAATAATGTTGCTGTAAAAGCAATAAAACCCGAAATTAATTATAGCGACGTTCACAATTTAGCTGCAACCGTTATAACAGAAGGACTTAAAAATCTGGGTTTAATGAAAGGCAATACTAAAGAAGCTGTTGGTGCCGGTGCACATGCAATGTTTTTTCCGCATGGACTTGGGCACATGATGGGACTTGATGTTCACGATATGGAAAATTTAGGCGAAGATTATGTAGGTTACGATAATAAAACCAAGCGAAGCGAACAGTTTGGAACATCTTATTTACGACTGGCACGAAAACTACAGCCGGGTTTTGTGCTTACTGTTGAACCGGGAATTTATTTTATTCCTGCTCTTATCAACAAATGGAAAGAAGAAAGAATAAATACCCAATTTATCAATTTTGATGCTGTTAACAAATACATGAACTTTGGTGGAATTCGCTTAGAAGATGATATTTTAGTTACTGAAACAGGTAACCGTATTCTTGGAAAAAAGAGAATACCAATTACTGTTAATGAGGTTGAAAAAACAGTTCAATCAAAATAAATTTAATGACTTCTTCAAAAATAATATTTAATAGCAAGTCGCTTGCTTTTAATGATTATGGCAAAGGATTTCCAATTGTTTTACTTCATGGTTATTTGGAAACCAATGAAATTTGGAACAATTTAGCTAAAGAACTTTCAAAAAAATTCAGAGTTATTTGCCCCGATTTACCTGGACATGGTAAAAGCGAATATCATGAAAATCAAACTGTTGAATTAATGGCAAATGCCGTTAATAATCTTTTAGTTCATTTAAAAATTGAAAAAGTATTTTTAATCGGACATTCAATGGGAGGGTACGTAGCCCTGGCTTTTGCCGGATTATTTCCCGAAAAATTAAGCGCTTTGTGCCTTTTCCATTCAAATCCTTATGCCGACAGTTGTGAAAAGAAAATAATGCGGCTACATGAAATAGAGCTAATTAATAAGGGCAAAAAGAATTTAATAATTAAAACAACTATCCCAAAACTGTTTGCAAAAGCGTTTATTGAGCAAAGAAAAATGTTGGTTGTTCAATCGTTAAACATAGCTCTTAAAACTTCAAAAAAAGGTATGCTCGCTTGCCTTCTGGCAATTATGAATCGCCCCGACAGAACGCAAGTTTTAAAAAATATGAAAATTCCGGTTTTGTGGATTGCCGGAAAACACGATGAACTTTTTTCGTACACTAAGGTTTTAAAGATTTCAAAAGGAATAAAGCACATTAAAACAAAAGTGCTTGAAATTTCGGGACATAATGGAATGTTAGAAGAACCTGATAAAACTTTGCAATTATTAAATAATTTTATGGAGAGCAATAATTTGAAAGAGGCAGAGAAGAAGTAATGCAGTAGCAGTAGGCAGTACTACCAACTTTAATAAGTAAACGGGCATAATAGGAAAATAAAATATTAATTATTGCAATAAGTTTTCCATATTTGCATAAATGAGATGTTTAAAAACAATGGTTTTATCGGGAGTTATTGCAGCAGTAGTAGCAATAACCTTAAAACCTCTTGCAGCTCAGGAAAAACGTTACGCAGTTTTAAAAGCAGGGTTTGGTTTGCCTTTTGGAGCTTATGGTGTAAATCTTGAGTATCGCTATAACAGGTTTGGCAGTTATGTTGGTGTGGGTTATATGAAACCTCAATATTACCGGGAAATAACTATTAATTCAAGTTTTAATTCAGCAGTTGGTATAAAATACTACTTTTTTAAACCCGAGGATGGCTGGCGACCAATTATTGGAATTCATGCCGGATGGTTAAATAATTACTATCAAAATAGTATTGGCAATACATCGTATCAATCAACTGTTTACGGGCTTGCCGGTATTTGCGGTTTTGAGTTATGCGAGAGTATTGTGAGTTTGGAAATGTCGCTTGTTGTTGACCCCGGTTTTGCTGTTTTGCACCCCGAAACACATCCATCGTATAGCGGAAAGGTTTATCTTACTCCATGTATTGGCGTGGGCGTTAACCTTTATGCTTTGCGGCATTTAATACTGGACAATAATAAAAATAATAAGATTGAAAATGCTGACCCAAGTGATTTTTCTAATAATAATTCAACTGGTAATAAAACAGATGAAAATAATGCATTTAATAAAATATTACTGCAAAAAATTGCAACAGATTGCAATGATACACTCAGCTTTAGAACTGTAAAAACTTTGGTACGCGACAAACAGGAAAAACTCCTTGCCGGTAAACAAATAGCCGAAGACGCATATCTTTTTGTACGCTTTCTGCAAAACAAAGCAATTACAGGTCAAACACTCCAGGTAACTTATATCGATTCATCAATAAAAAATATAGAAGTTTTTGTGATTAAAACTTCAAAACCGGACCAAAATATTCAAACTCTTACAAAACTTGTTGCAACTGAAAATATAATTGAGGGAAGTATTTATCAAACTACACAAGGTAAGATTACAATATTTTATTACGGAAACGAACGTAACGAAATTTCCATCCGTTTAAACGATTTAATAATGGTTGAAAAAAATAAAACTAAAAATTCTCAACTTTATTACGACGAAATTCTGATATGCCTTGTAGCCGAAAATTAGTGTAACTGCTAAAAGAGTGCCAATAGAAAGGAAGTAAAATAAATGGTGATAAGTAGTAAATACCCCCAATTAAATTATCGGGACTTCTAAAAATTGCTTTTTCTTTGTTTGACTTCAATTTTAAAATTACTCACATATTAATGGTTAACCGACATATAAATTAAGGACACACAATACAAAATGGCTGTATAAATTCCCCTGAAACGTTACACACTCAAATAATTTATTTACAGGTACATCTAAAAAACCCGCTTCTTTTTACTATACTGCAAATTTTGAATTCTCATCCCGAGTGCCTGGGGCTCGGGTTCAAAATTTTTGTTTGCTTCGATACTGATTTTATAGAGATGCCTAGGATTTTGCAAAATCCTCATTTTTTTGTAAGATGATTTATTAGTTCATGGAATTCCTGAACGGTTTGAAATGATAAAATAATTTTACCGTTTCCGGCAGAAGATATTCGCATATCTACTTTACATTTAAGTTGATTGCTTATTTTTTCGCGAAGTTGTTTAAGCTCGGCAGTAAGTTTAGTTCTCCGGGTAACTACTCTTTCGCTTGCAACACTTAATTCGCGAACAACATCTTCGACCTTGCGAACCGAAAAATCGTATCTTAAAATTTGGTGAAAAATCATAACTTGTGTTTCGGCATCTTCAACGTTAATAAGTGCGCGGGCGTGTCCCATACTTATTTTCCGCTGACGTAAGCCTAACTGAATTTCGGGTGGAAGTTTTAAAAGCCGCAAATAATTTGTTATGGTTGTTCGCTGTTTGCCAACGCGTTTACTAAGTTTTTCCTGCGTTAACTTGCATTCTTCAATAAGACGGTTGTAACTTACGGCAATTTCAATGGCGTCAAGGTCTTCGCGTTGAATATTTTCAACCAGAGACATTTCGAGCATTCCATTATCATTGGTTTTTCGCACAAAGGCAGGAACATCTTCCAAACCCGCTAATATTGATGCTCTTAACCTACGTCCTCCCGATATAAGTTGGTATTTATTATCTTTAATTTTTCTAACTGTAACAGGCTGAATAATACCAAGTTCTTTAATAGATGCTGCCAGTTCTTTCAGCGATTCTTCATTAAACGTGGTTCGGGGCTGAAAAGGATTATTTTCTATTTTGCTAACAGAAATTCTGTTAATGCCATCGAATTCTTTTCGTTGCGTGTTGGCATCTTCAATAAGGGCTTCGAGCCCGCGCCCTAAAACGCTTTTTTTTCTACTCATGAGTTATTCAATAATTTTTTCGGAGTTTTTTATTTGTGTCATTTCATTTTTTTGCAGAAGTTCGCGGGCAAGATTCAAATAACTATTCGCACCTGTTGAACTTGCATCATAAAGCAGCACAGGTTTACCGTAGCTTGGTGCCTCAGCGAGTTTTACATTTCGGGGGATAACAGAATCAAACACCATAGTTTGAAAATGTTTTTTCACCTCATCAATTACCTGGTTAGAAAGGTTTAATCGCGAATCAAACATAGTTAGTAAAAAACCTTCAATTTCAAGTTCGGGATTTAAATGACTCCTTATAATATTTATTGTATTAAGCAGTTTCCCAAGTCCTTCGAGGGCGTAATACTCAC
>PCSS01000280.1:13389-13663 GCA_002771395.1 Bacteroidetes bacterium CG23_combo_of_CG06-09_8_20_14_all_32_9
TACATCAGCCACTAGTGACAAGACGGGACAGGGAGGTGAATTTTTCCATGTATTGACTCTTGTCAGCAAACTCCAGGACTGCAAGGACAAAGAAACATGCGGGTTAAATAACAACGGGACATTGGCTCTTCTATCCTTGGACGGCTATAATGACCATGTATTTTGGAGCAGCTTTTCCGGTGAGGATGAAAAGCTCTCATCAGATGGTGATATAAATATACCCGTAAAACTATTAGCCGGTAATACGCTTGAACTGCGCGAACGCGGATTTGCT
>PCSS01000288.1:0-321 GCA_002771395.1 Bacteroidetes bacterium CG23_combo_of_CG06-09_8_20_14_all_32_9
TTAGAAAAGGAGGTACTCAAAAGCCACTCGAATTATTTAATAGTATGATAAATTCAGAGTTTTCTATTCCTTTGGAATACATGGAATACCATAAAATAATTCAGTTGTACCAAGATTTGTTTGGGACTAATAATATTCATGTTTTTTTATATGAAGAATTTTTAGAGAATAATTTTAATTTCATCAAAAATTATATTTCAATTTTTAATTTCGATTTAAGTTATAGTTCTGTTAATTATAAACCACTTAACGAAATGCTTAAAAAACCTTTGTTAAATTTTATTAGATTTACAAATAAATTTACAAATAAAGAAGTTAAGA
>PCSS01000288.1:335-3842 GCA_002771395.1 Bacteroidetes bacterium CG23_combo_of_CG06-09_8_20_14_all_32_9
TTCCATATTCCTTTTATTTATGAAATTATTAATAAAAATTACAGCACTTTTAATAAATTTTTATTTTTTGGAAATAAACCTAACATTCAAGAATTATTCGATAATAAAACTTTAGATTTTTTAAATAATTATTTTAGCAAATCCAATAATAAACTTATTGATAACATGGAGCTTTCATTAATTAAAAAATATAAATATCCTATATAGTGTTAGAAAGAAAACTACTTAATAATTACATTTGCTAGCGATTGTTATATTGCTTAATTGTTATTGTTATTCAATACCCATTTAACAATAAAACAATTTAGCCATTGACCTAAATAAGAGCAAATTTATTTGTTTTCTTGCAGGCACTATAAAAAAAAATTATAAGTTTTTTATGAATTTTAAAAATAAAATATTACAAATTTTTAATAAAAATACTTCAAATAATTATTCTGATGTGCCCAAAAGTATTATTAAAAAATTTAATAAAACCCGCCCGATTATTGCACGAAAATATTTATGTAATGCACCATTCCGCAATTTATATTTTAATACTGATGGGCAAGTATCTGTTTGTTGTTACAACATGAAATACATGGTTGGCAATATTAATAAAAATTCCATCTCCGAAATCTGGAATGGCAAAAAAATAAAAGAGCTTCGTAAACATATTGCAAATAATGACCTTTCGCTTGGTTGTGATGCGTGTAAATCGGAACTTTTATTAAGTAATTTCGAAAGCCTTCATATAAAATTCTACGATGAACAATTTACGATTAAAGATTATCCAACATCACTAATGTTTCAAATTGATAATACATGCAATCTCGAATGTACAATGTGCACTGGCGATTTTTCTTCTAACATTTTTAAAAATCGTGAACAACGGACTCAATTTGAAAATCCTTATAACAAAAAGTTTTTTGATGAATTAAACACATATATCCCTCACATTAAAGAATGTATGTTTTCGGGAGGTGAACCATTTTTAATAAACTCATATTTTGATATATGGAATAAAATAATAGAAACAAATCCATCTTGCTATATTTCTGTTCAAACAAATGGTACAATATTAAATGATAAAGTGAAAAACATACTGGAAAAAGGTAAATTTTTTATTGGAATTTCTTTAGATTCATTAAATCCTGAATTATATAAAAAAATCAGAGTCAATGCTAATTTAGAAACAACACTTAACAATATAGAATATTTTAAAAACTATAGCCAAACAAATAATCGCAATATCAGACTTTCAACTTGTGTTATGAACCAAAACAGATTTGAAATTCCCATAATTACTGAATTCTGTTCTAAAAACAATCTAAGTGTTGAATATAACACCATCAGATTCCCTGCTAAAGATGCTGTATGGATTCTAAACTCTTATGAACTAAAAGAACTTATTGATAAATATAGCTTATTAGATTTACCAATTAAAACATTGGTTCAGAAAAAAAATAAGATAAAATATTACGACTTAATTAAAAAACTTAAGTCGTGGTACGAAATTTCAATAAAATGGGAAAAGTATATTCCTAAACCAGTTGATGAAAGCGAAATAAAATTATTACAAAATGGGATAATTAACAAATTAGAAAATGCTTCTTTAACATTTAACAGTGAAGATTTAAATATTAATTCTTTGATATTACTGCTTAATAATATTTTCGAAAATATGCCTAATAACGATTTAAAATACAAAACTTTAAAAATGATTAATTCGTTTAGCGGAAATAAAATATTAGCAAATATTTATCGCGAAAACGATGAAAGCTTAAAGGAATTAATAAATAACATGGTAAAATATTCGAAAATTGAATAATACAGTTTAATACTAAAGTTAATGTTTGGGAAAAATAAAAAAAATAATTCATTAGATGAACAATTTATAAAAGCATATAATAAAATACGCGAAAAATCGAAACGTAAATTATTATGCCACGCACCATTTTCTACTTTGTTTTTCTCGGAATACGGCGAAATACTGCCATGCTACTACAATAAAAATATTGTGTTTGGCCGCTATCCCGAACAAAGTCCGGAAGAAGCTTGGTTTGGCAAAAAAATGAACACTTTAAGAGAACACATTAAAAATAACGATTTAAGCTATGGTTGTCAGGATTGTATGCAATATTTGAATAGCGAAAATTATTATTCGGTAGGTGCATGGAAATACGATTATTTACCTGTTAACAAAAGTAAATATCCAATTTCGCTCGATTTTCAAATAAGCAATATTTGCAATCTTTCATGTATAATGTGTAATGGCGAGTATTCACAAACAGTTCGTCAAAAAAGAGAAAATAAAGACAGCTATGTTAATCCTTACGATGAAAATTTTATAAAAAAAATTGAACCATTTTTTCCGCATTTAAAAGAAGCGGCTTTTACAGGTGGCGAAACATTTATTATTAAGCAATATTATGATATTTGGGATAAAATTTTAGAGATAAATCCGAAAATCAGAATATCAATTACAACAAATGGCACAATATTAAATAGCAAGATTAAAACTTATCTTGATAAACTTAATTTCAACATTACAATGTCTTTAGACTCAATAAGTAAAGAAAATTTTGAAAGTATTAGGCGTCTCTCGAACTTTGATAATGTATTAAATAATTTAGATTATTATATTGAGTACACGAAAAGAAAACAAACACTTTTAACCGTTAAAGTTTGTCCAATGCGTCAAAACTGGCACGAGATGCCCGTTCTTATTAATTTTTTAAACAATAAAAATGTTTTATTTTTATTTAATAATGTGGTTTTTCCGCCATATTGTTCATTGTGGAACTTACCATCGGCAAAACTAAAAGAAGTTTACGAATTTATCGAAAAACACGAATTTGCAACTAATACTATAATACAAAAAGGTAATATCGAAAGAGTAGATAACCTGATAAATCAACTTAAAAACTGGGAAAAACAAGCAAAAGAATTTGAAAACACTTATCCCGATATAAATTCTAAATCGGCAAATGAAATTAATATATTGTTAAAACAAAAAATAAGGTATTATTTAACAACTAACACAAACATATCAGCATCAACATCATTTGGGCAGGATTTAGAGAAGGTATTCGACGACCTGATAATTTCAATAAAAGATGAAAAAATATTAAAAAATGCTTTTATTTATTTTTTTAAAATACCTGTTCATCGCATTTTGAGTGAATTTAATATCAGAAATTTCGATAAAATAGTTGAGCGTACAATACAAGCAGGATATACCGAACCACCATCAATAAAATAAATGGAAACTCAACAAAATATATTTGTTTTTGTAGTTTGTGGCGATAACTCTAACATCAACACAGTTAACTTTTCTTTGCGATATTTAAAAAAACTTACATCAAATAAAATAATTGTAGTTACTGACTTACAAAGAAATGAATCAAAAATTGAGCATGTTCATATTCTTGATATTAAAACATCTGAAAATTTCGATAACCACAAAGCAAGTATATGGCTAAAAACTTCACTTCATAACATATTACCAAAAGGACCATTATACTG
>PCSS01000337.1 GCA_002771395.1 Bacteroidetes bacterium CG23_combo_of_CG06-09_8_20_14_all_32_9
CCAGAATGTCTTAAAAATCCAATTATATCGTTACGGCGTAAATCTATCAGGCTGTAATGCAGTTAGTTAGTTCATTTATTAGAATTTTAAGAAGTCTGGTATTATTTTTGACAAATTAATAAACACTAAATTTAAAAGAATATGAAATTAAAATCAATGTTCCTAGTACCTGCGGTAGCTTTAATTTTTCTCTTAAGTTTGATGTCTTTCGATACTGTTAAAGACACTCAGAGCAAAGGATGCCATGTTTACGGAAAAATCAAATTTGTTGATTACGGCGAAGATTACAAAGTAAAATTTGTTGACTACGGCGAAGACCTTAAGATTAAGTATGTTGATTATGGCGAAGATAAAGTTGGCTGTTGGAAAGTTGTTGAATACGGCGAAAAATTCAAAATTAAAATTGTTGACTACGGCGAAGACTTTAAAGTAAAAGAGGTTGATTACGGTGAAGGCTGTTAGTAAACTACTGCTTTTGTAAAAACTTTTTATTAAACCGCTTTTCTTTTTTAAACGGGAAGAAAGGTGGTTTTTTGTATTATTTAACCATGCTTAAATGAGCATTGAACATTGAGCATTATTTGTTGCAATGATAGCTGAATAGAGGGGGAGTGAATAGTAACGTATATTTTTTGTTATATGTTATTCCATACAATTACAAATCTCTTTTCCTATAGATATTGAGAAGTTACCTTAATGGCATAAAAAATCTTGTTTTCAACTCTTGATTGACATAAATTGTTAAATTATCAGTTATGCTTTATTTTTTGTATCAATAATTATTGTTACCGGACCATCATTTACAAGTTTTATTTCCATCATTGCTCCAAAAACCCCGGTTTTAATTTCTTTTCCAAGTTCGGCATGCAATTCTTTTACAAATAGATTGTAAAGCGGAACAGCAATTTCAGGTGAAGCGGATTTTATGTACGATGGGCGATTTCCTTTTTTTGTAAGTGCGTGAAGTGTAAACTGGCTTACAACCAAAATATTACCGGAGATATCTGAAACAGAAAGATTCATAACATTATTTTCATCATTAAAAATTCGTAGTTGAGCGATTTTTTTGCTGAGCCAGTGAACATCTTCATTAGTGTCGGAATTTTCAATTCCAACAAGAACTACAAGTCCTTTACCAATAGATGAATATTCTTTTTGGTGAATATTAACTGATGCCTGCGAAACTCTTTGAACAACAACTCTCATATAAATTTAGTTACTATTTTAGCAGTAAAAGTAAAGATAAATTGTTTCATTGCCTCATTGTTAAATTGTTAACTTTTGACTTTTAGTTACAGTGAAAATATTCTGTTAAAGAATTATTGCTGGAGCGGTAACAATGAAACAATTTAACAATTTACCCCGTTGGATAATTTATATTCTAATCAGTAAGAACGAACCAAAAACAATATCCAACGGGGTAAACGAACTGAATAGAAATAGTAATTATTAAACAGGGTAAACATTTTTTTAAACCGGTATAATCTGTGGCTATAAAGAACATAGGCTGAATAGTAACATAAATTAACTATCTATTCCCGGAATAAATGCTTCTTTAATATGCTCAATAGAGCGCACTTTGTTGTTATTAAATACAATAGAAACAATATCAAACCTGATTTCTGAAAAATCTGTGAAGTTACAAACAAATGCTTCAGCAGCTTCAGTAAGGAATTGTTGTTTCTTTTCATCAACAGCTTCAAATGGCTTTTGAAAATAATCGCACGTACGGGTTTTTACTTCTGCAAAAACTAAAGTTGTTCCATTTTTGCAAATAATATCAACCTCTTTATGATGAAATCGCCAGTTTACTTCAATAATTGAAAAACCCTTATTTTCAAGATATTGCTTTGCTATTTTTTCGCCTTCTTTACCAAGTTTTATATGTTTAGCTATTTTTTTCAAAAAAAATTATTTAAATTTGTAACATTATTTATATATTAACGTATAAGTTTAAAATACTAATAAAAATGCACATAAATTTATTGAATGCAAGTTTTTTACTTAAATATGAAAATTAAATTGGCGATTATTTTTTCTCTTTTAGGAAGTGTTTCTGCATTTTCGCAGCCAAATCCAGAATCACAAAATAATCCGGCAAAAAATAACGATTTCAAAGATAAACAATTTGAAGGAAGTATTCGTTTTATTCAGGAGAATTTAGACGATACTTTGTATTATACTTATTACATTAAAGACTACATGGTAAGACTTGATGTTCAAGAAAACTGCAAAGATTACGAAAAGACAGATAACTACCTGCTTTTTGACCTTAACAACGGAACTATTACTGCAATAAAACCAAGCCAAAAAATGTTTATTAATGTTCCTCCAAAACCATATATTGATAGTAAAGACCAAAATTATCAGATTATTAAAACAAATAATAATAAAAAAATTCAGGGATATAAATGCTACCAGTGGAGAGTTAAAAATAAATATCAGAACACCGAGATTTCATACTGGGTAGCGCAGGATAATTTCAACTTTTTTGAAGATTTCCTAAGATTGTGGAATCGTTCCGAAAAACATGCTCTATATTTTCTTCAGATACCCGATGCAACTGGTTTTTTCCCTATGCTAAGCGAAGAGCGTACTATACTTCGTGAACAAAAAATGACTTTACGCGTTACCGAAGTTGTCAAAAAAGATTTAAACCAAACAATATTTGTAATTCCTAAAGAATACAAAAGTTACGAGCATTGATTTTGAACCAACTCCACAAAGTTTTTGTCAATTATTATAGTTGCATTTTTCCCAAAAATTAAAGGATAATTGGGTACGATATGGCCCGCAGGAAAATCAAAAACTACCGGCATTTTTTCATCTTTAACTGATTTGTTTATAATGTCTTTTAATAGTAAACCAAATTGCTGGTCATTTTCTTTTATTTCTGTAAAACTACCAACAATTAATCCTTTTAAGCGTGAAAATTTATTACCTAACCGAAAATTTTGTATCATTCTATCAATATGATACATATATTCTCCAGCATCTTCAATAAATAAAATACTTCCGTTTGAGATAAAATCGAAAAGAGTTCCTCTTAAAGCATACAAAAGAGATAAATTACCTCCTTTTAAAATACCACTTACAATTTGCGAAAGTTTGTTATTTGTGTTTGGGAATTTATATTTTATTATCTCACCAAAAAGAGCTTTTCTTAAATATAATAATGAATTTTGTTCATCTTTTAATTTTTCAAAATTTACCGGCATTGGCCCATGAATTGAGGCAATTTGCAGTACATTATTTATGCAGGAATGAAGAGCGGTAATATCGCTATAACCAACTACCCATTTGGGATTTTTTACAAACTCCACCCAATTAATTTTATCAATTATTCGCATAACTCCATAACCTCCACGAGCGCAAAAAACGGCGTTAATGTGTATATTATCAATAGCTTGTTGAAAATCTGCGGCTCTTTGTTCATCAGTTCCCGAAAAAGTAAAATGTTTTGAAAAAAGATTTTTTCCCAGAACAACTTCGAGACCCCATGAAGTTAAAACCTCTATTGCATGAGTAATTTGTTCGGGCGTAATATAACCCGCTGGAGCAACTATTGCAACACGGTTACCACTTTTAAGATATGGTGGAATTGTCATTATTAATTTCTTGTATCTTTGCACGGCTAAAGTAAGCATTTTAATTTTTAGAATATATATTTAATTGAACACATGAAACATCCATGACTATTTAAAGACACACAAGGGAATGATTATTAGTATGATTGAGGAGATTGAATACCCCATCGAAGTACGAATTAAGTACGAAGTTACGAATTACGAAAAAAGCAAATTCGTAGT
>PCSS01000331.1:0-1719 GCA_002771395.1 Bacteroidetes bacterium CG23_combo_of_CG06-09_8_20_14_all_32_9
GTTACTTGATATAAATGTTATAGGATAGGCAACAGAATCATTAGAATTTACAGTTAATGAATCAATAAATGTTCCGGTTGATTCTCTTGAAATAAGCACATCGTCTAACGACCAGTTATCCCAACCTAAACCGCTGTTTGATAATTGGCGCCACCTGAACTTGGTTTGAGGAGTAATGGCAGCAGCAGGTATTTGTTCAGCTACGTGAGTAAAATTATAATAATTATAAGGATAATAAGTATTTATAATTGACCATGATGAACCTGAATTTATTGAATATTCCAATACTACTTCTTCACCTACATCAACCTGTTCGCAGGGATATGAACCTGCTCCCATTTTTAAATAAAACTCTACCCATCCTGAGTCAGTAATATTCAGATTTTTAGTTTCAGCAACTCTAATGCCGGTATAATCGAAATATAACGAATAGCCTCCACTATGAGCCCCGCAACCTGCAGAAGAAGCCACTCCGCTTACATTTACCCAAATGGTGGGGTCAATTCCGGACTCAAAATCATCTTCAAGTATGGTTACGGAAGCAGTTGTAAAATTCCCATCAGAAATTTCTACATCTAAAATTCCCAGACCGGTATTATAAATATTTAAAGTTTCAACTATTGTATCATTACAATGTGTAAAATTAACAAAGAACGAATCAGGACTTACTGATACAGATGGAGGAAACAACACATTACCTGTAATTGTAATCGTTGTATTTATATCATTATTATACAAATAAACGAATCCGGAAAATGCCCCAATAACTGATGGAGTTAAAGTTACAATTAGATAGGTTGAATCGTAGGGTGAAATATTTAATACGCTTGCACTAACATTAATATCTGAATTATTTGCAAATATATTATTGATTTTTAATGTATCGCAACCATTATTATAAATTAAAACAGAGTCGGTATTTGTTGAATATTGAACTACATTGTTATAATTAA
Source organism: Bacteroidetes bacterium CG23_combo_of_CG06-09_8_20_14_all_32_9 (assembly GCA_002771395.1). Lineage (GTDB taxonomy): Bacteria > Bacteroidota > Bacteroidia > Bacteroidales > GWA2-32-17 > GWA2-32-17. The sequence goes on from PCSS01000331.1 coordinate 954, forward strand.
TATTTGTTTGCGATAGTGAAATAACGGGACTTCCGGCAACTGTTAAAGTACATGGCACAGAAATCAATAGATTAAGTGGGTCATTTGTTATAACAGATATAGTTGAATTATATATACCGCTATGTAATCCTGTTGAATTAAATTCAACATCAAATTGTGAAGAATTTCCAGAAGTAATAGTATCATTTAAAGGATTTACTTCTAACCAGGTATCACCTGCACCGCGAAAAAATTGAATTTCATTTTCAATTAGTTCAATTACATCTGTTTTTCCGTTTGAATTGTTATCTCCATTAAAATTAACTGCCTGAAATGCATTATAAATACTATTTTCGGAAGAATTTAAAACAATAGCCCCATAATTAGGAAACCCGTTGAAGTAAGCTAATTGAGTAGCACCAGGAGATACAGTAACAAATTGACCATCAGTAGTGTATTGGTTATCTGTCCATAAAAGTTGGGATATTTGATTAGGATTATTAAAAACAGGATGTTGCGTAATAGAAGCATATAAATTTGAAGGTGTAGTAATTGAATTAATAAAACTATTAAGTCCAAATGAAGCAAATAATGGATTTGATGAGTTAAAATCCCAAGCCGAATACATCAACTTTCCTCCATTAGATAGAAATGTTAATAATTGGCTGGCAACAGATGAAGGAAAAGAATAATTATAACTGCTTACAATAATTAAATCCCATTGGGTTCCATCATTTATTTTGGTTTCAAAATCTGTAAAATTAGTTGATAAAACAGGCAGTAATCC
>PCSS01000331.1:1734-3644 GCA_002771395.1 Bacteroidetes bacterium CG23_combo_of_CG06-09_8_20_14_all_32_9
TTGATAATAATAATTGTATGTAGGAAAATCATCATATATTAATACATTCTGAATATTTCCGTTATTTAATGATGATGAAGTTTGTGTTTCAATTGTTAATGTTCCTGTGCCAGTGTTAGTTATGAGCATTGGTAATGTAATGGAATCATTGCAGCTATTTATTGTAACATCGAAACTATACGGATTTATAGTAATTCCGGGGGCTTGTTGAACAGTAATATTTTTTGTGGCAGTATCTGAATCGAAACAATTATTAGAAATCAATGTAATAGTATAGTTACCAGGAGTAAAATATGAATGAGTGGGGTTTTGTAAGGTTGATATATTACCATCGCCAAAATTCCAAAGCCATGAAACAGGATTGTTAGTTGTAATATCTGTAAACTGTACACTTGCACTCAACGGAGGGTTTATATCAGAAATTGAAAAATCGGCAACAGGCGGAGTACCCGATGGAACAACAGATGTCCATGTGGCACTAAATCCGGATGAAGTAACAGAATAGTCAGAATAAAAAACTAAAAACATTTTTCCTGAATATGCAGTAACAGGTGAAGGTATTGTTGTGCCTGATGCATAAAGCAATTGAGGTGAACCTGTGTTAGGACCATCATAAACATATAAGTAATCGCAATAACTTTCAGTGTTAAATGAAGAGAAACTAAGCGTAATGCTTGTAGCACAGTTAATATCTATTAAGAAATTACAATTTTCATAATCCTGATAATTTCCGGTTGGTCCGCCTGAATCGTAAATATTACCACTTTGAAATGTAGTAGATGTACTTGAACATAAATTAAATGAATTCAAAATTTGTATATAATTAATTTTTGTGAGCGAATCTGTTCCATAAGCATTTGTTACTACAAGATTTACATCATAAGTACCTAAAGAGTTATATACAACAGAAGGATTTTGTAAAGTAGATGATGACGGAGTTCCACCAGGGAACTGCCATGTCCATAAAGTAGGAGCATTTAATGACAAATCGGAAAACTGAACTGTTTGACCTGGGTTGGCATAAGTATTATTTGCAGAAAATTCAGCAACAGGAGGATTAAAATTTTGAAGAATAGTTACAGAATAGTCTTCTGTTTGTCCATTATAACTATTGTAACATGAATTAGTAATGGTATAATAATACACATCTGAAGTAACCCTTAATCTTAGTGGAGTATTAAATACTGCCCCTGAAGGAATAATAACAGTACCAATATGTTGTATATTGTTATCAGAAGTAAAGAGCAATTCATTTGTTTCTGAGAATTGTCCATCATTATTCAAATCGAGCCATACTTTTACATTTTCGGGAGTATAGGAATTTGTTGAAATGGACAAATTATATGGTGTTCCTTCAGTAACGGTTGTTGTGTTTGAACAGGTAAAATCTTTATACCCTTCAGTTGAACCATAAGATGAATTATTGATAGTATTAAAAGAAAAATTATAAATACCCATACTGCCGGGGCTTATTGTTGAAGGAGTGCAGGACGCAGAAATGGGACCTCCGCTATTTGTAACAGTAATAAGATTTACAGATAACAATGTATCAGAACTATTACAAAGTGATGAGCCATTTGTTATTAATTGAACCGAATACGTTCCGGGATTATTGTAAGTATGTGATGGATTTTGCAAAGTACTTGTTGCTCCATCTCCAAAATCCCAAAAATAAGATGACCCGTTTATTGAATTATTAGTAAAATTAACTATTGCAGGAACATTACACGAATAAGTAAGGGATGGATTAAAATTTGCAATTACAGCATTAGAGTATAATCCACCAACACCTACTGCATACCATGCATTTGTTGTATTAATAACTTCATTTGAACAATCGCCATATAAATCTGTTGCAGCAAGTATAGTATAGTACCTTGCATCTGAATATGTTGAATAAGGTGTAAGAT
>PCSS01000265.1 GCA_002771395.1 Bacteroidetes bacterium CG23_combo_of_CG06-09_8_20_14_all_32_9
TTTCAAATTTTTCGACTTTACGGACAGACTCTAATTAATCGAACATTAAGCGAATATTTTCAAATAAAAAAAAGATTTGGTGGAATTTAAAATTGTTTATTTTCGTAATTAATTCATATAAACATTAATCAGGGATTTGGTCTGAAAAGTGACATAATCCCCTTCTGTAATTTTGAAAAATGCTCTACTCTTTAACGATTTTTTGATAACAGTTACCAATATTTGTTTCAATGGTTAACATATAAATTCCCTGAGATAGAAAATTTGTTTCAACTTCAAAGTTATTAACATTGTAACAGACATATTTCAATTTAATCTTTCTTCCCGTCATATCTGTAAGGTAAATATTCTTTATTTCGGATTGTTTTATATTATTTATAAACAAAACATCATTTACGGGATTAGGAAAAATCTGAAATTGTGTATTAAAATTATCAGAAATATTCTGGCAATTTTCAACAACAGCAACAACAGGTACACGAGGGCTTATACAATCGGGTTCTTTAACTTCCCAATCGTAAAAGTAATAATAATAGCCGGTACCGGCATTTGAGTTTTTAATAGATATTAAACCATTTAACACATAAGGAAATGATACTCCAGTATTTAATCTATATAATTCGCTGTTAGCAGGTCCAACAAGTTGCAAATCTGTTCCTGCGGAGATATTAAAATTAAGAGTAATTCTGCTCACTCCGGCAGGAATAGTAACAGTAACAGATTGCAGAATTGTACCTGCTGAATTTTTCAATTCAATTAATCTATTACCGGCAGTTTGTGCATTTACACTCACAGATACCAGGTTAACAGGCGAGAAACAGTCAAAAATTAACCACGATTGTGCAGTATTATATCCTCCCCCTGATGTATTATTGATTGGTCCTACATACTGGGAAGGTTGTGAGATGTAATTTTCTGCATAATACGTAGTAGTTAAATTAAGTACCGGTGTTGTAAAGTTTGTTCCGGTATATAAAATTGTTCCTCCGGAAGGTAATGCAAACCAATTTATTATTCCATTACCGTTTGCTATTAATAAAGCCGGATAGTTTTCACAAACGGTATCACCCGTAACAATGGGAGTAAGCGGGCGATTAACAGTTACAAGTGAATAGTTTATTAATGTATCGGAACCATAAGCATTTTGCACAATTAATGTAATATTATAAATTCCATTATTTATATAAGTATATGTAGGATTCTGTGCAGTAGAAGTATTTCCATCGCCAAAATCCCAAAGCCATGAGGTTGGACCATTAGTCGATTGGTCGCTAAAACTAACTTCACCTGTACATGTTGAAACAGGAGTATTTGAAAAATTTGCTACAGGTGGAGTATTTGCCAGTGAGCAAGTCCAGTCAATTTCAAAACCACTCAAATTCAAACCTTGGTCACTGTGAAGTAACAATGTAATTGCTCCTCCTGATGAAGAAATTGTACCGGGACTTCCGGTTAAATTGCAAAATTGACCAAGCGATGCAGAACTTGTATTAGGTCCATCAAATATTTCAAGGTAATCATAATTACAATAACCTGCATCGCCGGGTTCAACATCAAATGAAATAAAATTTAAAGTTACGTTAGTTGCTCCGGTTGGGGCAATAGTAATTATAGCATTTGAGTTATCGGCATAATTTCCTGTTGGTCCGCCACCATCAAACAATTTTCCACTGCACGAGGTTTGTGTAGCACCTGTTCCGTCTAAAGGTATAACAACAATACAGGGATTTGCCGCATCAATTGAAACAAAAGAGTTTTGTATGTTAGTATCTATACCGCAAGTTCCACCGTCAGCAATTAATGTTACATTATATGTTCCCATATTATTATATGTATGCGAAGGGCTAACAAGAGTACTTGTAGCACCATCGCCAAAATCCCAAAAAAATGAAGATGAATTATTTGAAATATTCTGAAAATTAACGGTTAAAGGAGCAGAACAAGCAGTGTGAAGGGGTGAATCAAAATCGGCAACAACTGAAGGAATATAAAATGTTCCCAAACCAACAGCATACATAGCATTAGTTACAGTTTCTACTTGTGATGTGCAGGGTCCATACAAATCTATTGCAGAAACTATTGAAAAAAATCTGGCATCATCATAAGTTGAATTTGGAGGCAAATAAACGGTTAACATTCTAAAAGCAACATACTGGGCAGAGTCTATACCTATTCCGGTTACATTATAACTATTTCCAATATCATTTGTGCCACTTCCACCTTGACTTACAAGATAAAACCAATGGCTTAGTACAGTACTATTTTGATGAACTTCACCAACAGCCGACCAGTTGGTTCCGTGATATGTATCGGGGTCCCCATACAAATTAGGATCCTCTAACGACCTGAAAGCATAGCCAATATCCTCACCAATAGTCCAGTTAGCAGTTGATGGTTTTGCATAAAACTCAATGGAAGTACCAAAAATATCGCTAAATCCTTCATTTAATGCTCCTGATTCATCCTGATAAATTAAGCCGGCAGTAAATTCGGTTAACCCGTGAGTAATTTCGTGTCCGCAGATATCTAAAGTAGTGAAAGGAGAACCATTATCATCGCCATAAGTCATTCTTGTTCCGTCCCAGAATGCATTGCTATAACTTACGTCATAATGAATATAGCTCATAAGTTTAAAACCAGAGCCGTCAATACTGTTACGTCCATGAATTAAATAATAGTAATCGTAAGTTTTTTCAGCACCCCAGTGAGCATCGGTAGCAACTTCATCTTGTTGAGCATTTACGTTATTCCAGTAATTATCGGTATCTGTAAAATCAGTTGCGCTGCCGTAATCAGTACCGGTATTCAAATTGTAAGTTTCAATACCGTTGCCACGACCTATTTCGCGTAATCTGTAACTTCCACTATAACTATCGGTTGTAATTGTTTGACTTCCACTATAACGGGTAACAGCCGTACCAATAACATCAGCAGAATATAATTTTTGTCTTATATCTAGTATTTCCCCGGTTGAAGCATCAATAAAATATTCTTTTTTATCAACAGGACTGTGAGAATATAAAGTCAGTTTATAAGCATTTTTGAAAAGTCCATTTGATGTGCAAAAAATTATCAGTCCAGGTGAAGGATAATAAGTTGCTTTCGGATTATTTGTTTCAAATTTTATTTGTTTTTCTTCGGATGGTATTTCCCATTTATAAGAAACGGCATTCATTTTATTTTTTGCAATATTTATTGCAATATCTGGTGAAATCAGAACTTTGCTGTCGGTACCCGCTTTTACATAAATATTTCCACTTATTGAACAAATTTTTTCATATTTGGTATGAATTACAAACACTGCTTTATCAATAGGTTTACCATTTAATAATTGCTGGTATTTATAATGTGTAAAACCAATTTGGTCGGAATTTTTATTTAAAAGTTTAAAAGTTACTTTATCCGGATTTTTTAAGAATGAGTTGAGCCAAACATGAAATTTTGATACAGGAATTTGATTTTCTTCCTGAAAAAGAATATAATCAGGAAAACCTGTATTTTCATTTGTGCGAATAAATGAAGCACCGGAAATAATCTGCTGTGCAGATATTCCGCTTAGTTCTTTTGCACAAATTCCGAGTGAGAATGTGCAAAAAAATACAAATACAATGATATTTTTCATGTGTTTATATTTTATTAATTTGTTGTTCAAAAAAAACTCACTGTCATTCAATAGTCATACATAGTCATTCAATTGTTTCATTGTTTCA
>PCSS01000055.1:0-147 GCA_002771395.1 Bacteroidetes bacterium CG23_combo_of_CG06-09_8_20_14_all_32_9
CCTACACCATTACCTTAACAGGAGGTTGTCCATAATTAGTAATTAACTTAGCCTAATAATTTATTCAGGTATGAACAAATTGTAAGGCTAAATATCGTATAGTATTGAATATTAAGGAAATAAGATTCTGAATGATGTAAAAAAAGT
>PCSS01000055.1:198-3839 GCA_002771395.1 Bacteroidetes bacterium CG23_combo_of_CG06-09_8_20_14_all_32_9
AAGATTTCTTCGTGTTTCTTTGCGACTTTGTTTGCAGCCTATAATGCTGCATTACTAAACAGGTGAAAGTCCTGTATCGGAAATTGGTTGTTTATCCGATTAGCCATATCTGACACAATGTAAAGGTGACTTTCAATGTGAAAGCTCAGAAGTAAAAGCACTTGCTTGTGAAGTGCAAACAAGTTTACGGGTTGTACAATAAAGAGAACATTGCAGCCTCGTTACGCTGCCCACCTTAGAACAGGCGAAGAGGTGGCATAACAGATACCGAACTACTGCAAAGATAGTGAAGGTTATCATTACTGATGAAGTAACAACCAAGAGCAATCGGTAAATCTGTCGGGGTACGGATGGCGACACGTAAACAAAGTAATGCAGAGTAAATTAGGGAAAATCTTGCTTTCAGCCAATACAAGTCCGTATGGCAAAGACCCTTTAGACGAAGTATAATAAGGTAAAGGGAGATAGCAAGATGCTCACATGAGACCATAGTAGCGATTGATTTTGAGGGACAACATAACCCACAAAAAAGCAAAGGGTCTCTGGACAGGATTTGCTACCAAATAATAGTGAAATCAAATGCCGAAATTAGTAGGCAACAGTAACTAAAAGGCGGTAGCTACACTCACATATAAGAAGGTGAAATGAGGGAGAATGTGGGACTTGCACTTAATCCTAAATATCATCGTCGAAGGTTGGGAGTGGATATTCTGTTTGAAGCCGTACTGGGGGAAACCCACCGTACGGAATTTTAGAGGGGGAACAGGAAACATGCAGAAAAGAGGTTGTGTAAATACCTCCGCTTCATTATGAAAGGGGTTTCAAACGTTCTGTAATGCGCCTGTTTTCTACTCGGTGGTGGTTTTTATCAGGGGGTAAATAGTTACAGTCTCTTAAAGTTCTGCAATAGTTTTATCATAACGAACTTGCAAGGTCATTTCACCGTTTTCGTCGTACCATTTCCATATTCCGTCACGCATTCCCATATTGTAATATCCTATGGTGCGTAATTGCCCGTTTTTGTACCAGTCTTTGTATTCGCCATGTTTTATACCATTAAGGTACTGTTGCATAAACTGTGTCTGACCATTGTTGTAATAAGCAATTTGCTTGTCGTTTGGCAGCAGTTGGGCAGTTTGTACATTTGATGTGTCTTTGGACTCATTAGCCGGTTTATTGTCCTGATTTTTACACGACAGAGTAAAAATCAACGGTAAACAAAGTAATAAAATTATCCTCATAGCAAATTTGGTTTAATTATACTCTGAACAATCATAATTTTCGTTTTTTCAATTGATAGTCATTCGTTGTCATTTAATGGTCATTCAATAGTCATTCGTTGTCATTCAATGGTCATTCAATGGTCATTTATTGTCAATGGCAACGAAGTTTACCCTGTTAGATAGTTTGTAAAATGAAAGCATTAATTTAAAAGTGATTATCTAACAAAGTAAATGACAATTTATGACTATTTCAAATATAGCAGGGACAAATATATCTAAATAAATTAAGTTCACCAAATATTTTCATATTTTTTTTTAAAATCGGTTAACAAAGCCAAAATGAACACGAGCTGTTCTAAATTGCACACTATTTCCAAGTTGATGTCCAAGGGCATAGCTTAAAGTAAAAATTCCTGCCTTGGTTTGAAACTCAATGCCTGCTCCAAAACCTGCAGGGTTATCATTTTTTATATCAATATTCTTATAATATCCCTGGTCGTAGAAAGCAAAAAGCGCCGAATTTTCTTCAAACAAAAAACGGATTTCAGAAGTAGCGGTTCCATATACCGAAGCATAAATACTTTCTTCATCAAAACCGCGTAGGGTTGATAGTCCGCCAATACGGTACAACTCATTTTTGAGCAAAATTTTTGTGTTTATGTATCCGGTTTGTCCCCGCAGTTTTAAAACCCATTTTCCTGTGATGTTAGTAAACTGCGAAATATCTGCTGTAAATTCGTTACGAAACGAGTTCATTTCTACCCCATTATACACAGAAGGATTTATTTCGGGATTTTTTTCAATTGTCTTTTTACCGTAACCTGCCTGAAACTTAACAATTAAGCCTTTTCGAGGATTAAACTTATAGTCAAGCGATGAATAAAAAATTGATATTCCTATTATATTTGAAGTGAAATCGGAAATAGCCGGTAAAATATTTACCTGCGATAAACTGGAAGCCGGTAAAAGCGCTGACGAAAAATTTTCGTAATAAATTCCAATAGTATTGGCGCCTGTAAAATAGAACGGAACTTCAATATGCGTTGTTACATTCAAAAAAGAACTGTCTTTTTTAAAAAGTTTTATTGATGCTAAAGCACCAACAGGTTTATTTAAAATATAAGGCAATTGAACTGATGCAAAGAGATTTTGCGATGCGGTTTCAAGTTTTTTCCACGAAAAATTTATTTGTTCGCCACGATGAAATGAATTTATAAGATTTAACGAGATGTCACCTGTAAGCAGTAATTTGCCGGGAGTTTTTGCATCGGGTATAATTCCCAGAATGCCATTAAATTGATTTGCTTTTTTCTCCTTCAGAAATAATCGCACACGAGCCTTATTATCAATAAAATAAACTTCTGAAGGTTTATCTGTGGTAAGAAACGTAAGTTCTTTTAATCGTTTGTTTATCAGCATCACTTTTTTTTCACTGTAAAATTTATGTGATAAAATGCCAAGATAATGCTCAAGATAACTATTTGATATTTTTGCGTTTCCTGTGATTTCAAGACTGTCGAAACTAACAAGTTCACGGCTTTGTACAGAATAATTAATTGAAATAAACCCGGGGCTTACCTCAAAACTGTCGGTTTTAATACTCACAAACGGATAACCGTTATTTTCATAATTTGAAAGGAGTTTGTTTTTTGCTCTAATAATATTCTCGTAAATAATTGGTTTTCCTGATAGTTTTTTTGTGCTAATTCCCAAGCCGTACATTAATCCTGCTTTATCGTCGTTAAATGTTATGTCCTCCCATTTATAAAGCGATCCTTGGTAAACATTTACAAAAAACGTATCATTTTTATTTATAACCGAATCGACCGATGCAGTAATAAAACCTTTATTTCTAAGGCAATAAATATATTGTTTTGAAACGGAATCAATTTTATTCTCAACAATTTTTTCGGGAAATATTTTATTGCACTTCCGGCAATTTTCTATAGAATTATTTAATAAATGAACCGGTTTTTGTGCTACTATTGCAGTATTTGCAGCAAGTACAAAGACAATTAAAAGAATAATCAACCTTAAATTGGCATTTTTCATTGAGCAGTTTTACAACTTAATCTGTATTTGCATGGAATAATGGTTAAATGGTTAAATAACAATGAAACAATTTTTTTATTTACCTACCCCTTTTCAAAAATGGGGAATTTAACAATTCAGCAATTTTGAAAGATGCCTTTAAGTTAGGGGATTTTAAATAATTAATTCCAATAAAAGTAAAGAGGAATAGAAGTATAGGGAAATATGGCTGTATCCTTATACCTTATATACCCTATACCTTTATACCTAACTTGCAAAATGGGATTTATTTTTTTCATGTGTTTATATTTTAGTTACTGTTTCATTATTAATTACTTATATTTTTCAGATTGATGTAGATTGAAGAAGATTGATAGGATTGATGAA
>PCSS01000244.1 GCA_002771395.1 Bacteroidetes bacterium CG23_combo_of_CG06-09_8_20_14_all_32_9
CAAGTTATTACAAATAAGGAAATTACTTTAAGCAATGAGCAACAATTAATTAGAATATACGCTCGTAATTTAGCAATTGGTATTTATTATTTAATAATGCAAACTGAAAATAAAAATATAAGCAAACCCTTAATAATTAGCAATTAACTGCCTCCTGGTTATTTCGCTAATAACATCTGCAACTCGTTTAACTCTTTTATTTTATCGGCATAACCGAGTTTATCATAAGAGATAATTAGATTAATAACCAAACTTTCAAGAGTTTGCTGGTTTGTACATGGCAAAAAGTATATTTTTTTAGGTTCTAATTGTTGCTGAGTTAAAAAATAATCTATTTCGCTGCGGCTAAAAACTGCTCCGCGGTTAAACGGATTTATGTAAAATAAAACGGTATTGTCGGTACTATCGCCAAAGGCATGAAAGGCGCTTATTTCATCAACATAACAAAGTATAAAGTTTTTTGGAAGATTTACACCGAATACGGGAAATTCAAGACGTTGGGCGATAATCATATATAAAATTCCCAGACTAACAGGATTTCCCTTTTTTGTTTCAAAAAGAAGATTTAAATAAGCATTTTGAGGTGAGTAAAAATTAGCGTTGTTTGGAGAAAATTTATGAACGTCAAACAAAATATGATTTATGATTCTTATTTTTTCGAGAGCCGTAAGATTCTGATTTAGTTCTATCCAAACTTCGTTACTAAGGTTTTCTATTTGTTTTAATATGGCTTCCCACGACAAATCGGGATACTGATATTTTGCCAGCAGGTAAGCGCCAAAAGCAATATCTTTTGCACCCGTTTGAACCCAATCTTTTAGTTGATTTTTTAATGAAGAAAACTGGATGTTTTTAATAATGTCTTCAATTCGTTCCTGAATACGTTCATTAAACGAACTTTCCCATGCTTTTTCTAATTCCGGGACTATTTCAGTACCAAGACCTATAAGGTTTTCGCGAATAACACGAAAAATATTTTCATCCGGGTCATCAAGTAGTTTAATTTGCGATAAAATGGTTTTTGTTTCCATATAATTATTCCGTTAGTTTTTGCAAGGTATGCTCTGCAAGTTTTTTTACAATGGGTTTATAATCTTTACTATATGTTTTTGAAACTCTATTAGCAATTATTACACAAATAGTTAAAGCGTGATGCCCGAGCAATTTTGAAAGCCCGTATAGTGCCGAACTTTCCATCTCATAGTTAGTTATTTGCCGATTCTCAAAACTAAATTTTTCAATTTTATCGTTAATTTCCGCATCGGCAACAGGAAGCCTAAGCACACGCCCCTGAGGACCATAAAATCCCGAAGCCGAAATTGTTACTCCCTTTTTAAAACCCGCTCCAAGTTTTGCAAGTAAATCAGGACAACAATCAACCACATAAGGTTTTGGAAGTAAGGGACTCCAATTAACAAATTTTGTAAAAGACTTCTCGAAAAGAAGATTGGATATTGTGTTACGGTATTTATAATAATTAAGCAAACCATCGAAACCAATTGAACTTTGCGAAACCAAAAAAGAATCAACTAAAATATCACGCTGCAAACCACCTGAAGTTCCAAGTCTTACAAGTGTTAAAGAAGACAGGTTGTTTTTTATTTCCCGCTTTTTTAAATCAATATTTACTAATGCATCAAGCTCGTTTACAACTATATCAATATTATCAGTACCTATTCCTGTTGACAATACTGAAATACGTTTTTTGTTAAAAAAACCTGTATGAGTAACAAATTCCCGATTTGAAATTTTATATTCAATTTTTGAAAAAAAACTACTAACCATTTCTACTCTGCCCGGATCGCCAACTAAAATTATTGTATCGGAAATTTGTTCGGGACGAAGATGAAGGTGATAAATGCTTCCATCGGGATTAATAATTAATTCGGAAGGTTGAATTTGTTTCACTTGCATATCGTTGTTTTTAACAATTTAAAGATTGTCAAAATTAATAAAAACAGGTAAAACACCATAATCATAAATATTTTTTTATTAACATACCCATTGGTTATAAAAATTGTTTACATGCAATATTACAAGGATGTTCAATCAAATTATACTTGAAAAAGTCATTATTTGTCATTTACCCTGTTAGATAATCACTTTTTAAATTAATGCTTTCATTTTACAAACTATCTAACAGGGTGAACTTCGCTGTCATTGACAATAAATGACTACTGAATGACTAACGACTTTGCGAGATAATTTTTAGAGTTTCTGCGTAATAAAAAAATTTATTTTATTTAAAAATTCTGCTTATTTTTGTAATTTCAATTTAAAAATTAATTTAATCGAATTTTTATGGAAACTCGTGAAAACAAAATTCTTATCCCTTTTGATTTTGCTGAACAATCGTTAATCGCCTTGGATCAATCGTATAATATTGCCAGAATGGTTAATGCCGAAATTAATATTTTACACGTAATTACCGAGAACAATGCACTTTGGGGGCTTTTCTCGAAAAATGAACAGGACGATTTAGTTGAGAAGCTTAAAGTAAAATTAACTGATTTTGCAGGACTTATCGAAAAGAAATCGGGAGTAAAAGTTAAACCAATTGTAGAAAAAGGAAAATTGGTTGACACAATTCTGAATACTGCCGAAAAACTAAATGTTAAGTTTCTGATTATTGGTGCCGCATCTTATTATGATATAAAACAAAAAGTTATAGGAAGTAATTCACTGCGAATTATCCGCGAATCTAAATGCCCGGTTATCACAATTAAAGGTAAACATCATAACGAAGGTTGTCGTAATATTGTTCTTCCACTTGACCTTACCAAAGAAACCCGCGAAAAAGTAACTTATGCAATTTATTTTGCCAAATATTATAAAAGTATAATTCATATTGTTACAATGAACACTACTTCTGATGTTTATATTATGAATCGAAAAAAACTTCAACTTAAACAAGTTTACGACTTTATTAAGTCGCAGGGAGTTGAATGTTCACAGAATTTTATTATCACAAATTCAGGAAATTCAAGTATGTGTACAGCACTTCTCGAATTTTCGCATAAAGTTGATGCCGACCTTGTTATTATTATGACCCAACAAGAAACTGAAATAATAAAATATTTTGTTGGTTCGCTTGCAAAAGAAATTATTCACAACTTCGATATCCCGGTAATGAGCATTGTGCCTAAAGGAAAATAAATTAATTATTAAACTCCACGACTATCAGTTAATAATAATTAACAATCAATTAAGAGATGAAACAATTACAGATTGTTGGAATAGCAAGTATTTTTTTGTTGGTTGCATGTAACCTCGGAAACGAAAAAAAAGGAAATAATAACCGTGCAAACCTGCTTTTACCCAAAACAATTCTTGTAAATCAGGAATTTATGTCAGAAAATACTACTATTCCTGCATGGCAAAAAAATTTTAATTTCAGCAATTTTATTGAAGATGTTTTTGATAATGTATTAAATTCAACCCTTTCTGTCTTTGACCCTTTATCTGATGATTCGACCGGTAAAAAATGCCAGGTAAATGAAATTTTATCAAAAATGGGGCAGACAAAAGATACCCTTATTGTTACCGACGAAGCAACAGAAGAAAAAGTTTATATTCAACCAAAGGATACTTTTTTGTTGAAAGAAATTAAATCTTTGTATTTTGAAGAAGAATGGTCGATGGATACATCTGAACCATTTGTATTTGAAAAGAATATAATAAGCTGGTGCCCGGTAAGATATTATACAACTGAAAATAAAACTTTTAAAAGCCTTATTTTTAAAATCTCAAAAGGAAATCCTGCTCAAATTCTTGCAAAAAATATAATTTACGAAGTTGATTTAACCGACATATTACAAACCGGCAATCTTAAAAATTTGAATGTTTCTAAACTTGTTTCACTCATTTATAACAAAGCCATTAGCGGGAAAGCAAAACTTTACGACCCAATGAATGTTGATAAAGAACTTTCGGTAACGCAGGTACGACAAACACTTGGAGAAAGAACAGATACGGTTTATGTTGATGACCCCGAAACTGGCGAATCTGTGCAAAAAATAGTTAAAACAATTATAAATCCCAAAGAAATTGAAAGTTTGGTTTTTGTTGAAGACTGGTATTACGACTCAAAAACATTTGCCATAAAAAAAGTTGTTAAAGGAATTGCCCCGGTTCGGCACTATTACAAAATGGAAGATAAGATGAAAACCATTCCTTTTGTGATTTTTACAGGAAATGAGAAAATTAATATATTCTAATTTATACTGTAAAGGTAATAAATTGCGTTTTTTAATATACAGTCATTCAATAGTCATTTAATGGTCATTCAATAGTCATTCAATAGTCATTCAATAGTCATACAATAGTCATTCAATCATAGGTCATACAATAGTCATACAATGGTCATTCAGTGGTCATTCAATAGTCATACAATGGTCATACAATCAGTGGTCATACAATAGTCATACAATTGAATGACGCGAAGCGAATGACAACTGTATTACAGCAAAGTTCACCCTGTTAGATAGTTTGTAAAATGAAAGCATTAATTTAAAAAGTGATTATCTAACAGGGTAAATGATAACCGAATGACAGCGAAGCATAATGACAATTAATGACACGAAGTAAATGACAATTAATAACCTTTTCAAATATAACTATTTGCGATGAAATATATTTTCGTTTTATTATTTCTTTTTTTAATGTTACATTTATTTTCACAAAGTTTTGTTGAAACTCAAAAAAAATATTCGCGTGTAAAAACTGCTTATTCCGAAAAGGAAACTGTTGTTAAAAAACTTCTTTCTGATAATAAAATCGAAAATTTTAACATCGATATTTACCTTAGAATTTTTAAACAAGAACAGATTGTTGAAGTTTGGGCAAAATCCAAAACCGATATAACCTACACTCACATAACTGATTATAAAATTTGTTCTATTTCCGGTGAACTTGGTCCAAAACGGCGGCAAGGTGACGGGCAAATTCCTGAAGGATTTTATTTTATTAACCGCTTTAATCCATACAGTAATTTTTATTTATCGCTTGGGCTTAATTATCCAAACCAAGCCGATAAAATAATTACCGCTGGAAATGATTCAGGTGGCGATATTTTTATTCATGGTAATTGCGTAACAATTGGTTGTATTCCCATTACCGACGATAAAATTAAAGAGATGTATATATTTGCAATTGAAGCTAAATTGCACGGACAAGAAAAAATTCAGGTTCATATTTTCCCTTGCAAAATGACCGATAAAAAAATGCTGGAACTTAAAAATCATAATCCTTTACTTATTACTTTTTGGCAAAGCATTAAACCGGCTTACGATATGTTTGAAAAGAACAAAACAGCACCTTCGTTTTCAGTAGATAAAAAAGGAAATTATATATTTTCTTAAATACACAAGTATTAGTGTAGGTGTGTAATATCTGTTTTTTTAAAAAATCAACGTTTACCCAAACCCTAAAGGGAGAAGTCATCGAAAATCAACTTGTTTCCCGCAGATTATAGGTATCAGATGAATAAATGCGGGAACTTTTTTTATAAAATAAAATTATTGCCGATAGTAAAATAATTTCACCAAGCAGAAATACCCACCAGTTAAATGCACGTGGCATATATTGGGATGATAAACTAAAAAATTTCTTTTCTGGTAATAACAAAATTTCGGAAAAGGAATAATGCTGAAAAATAAATTGACAATAGTCCCAAACAAAGTTTACTATAAGTATAATTGACCCGATAATAAGTAAAATCCACAATTTCCCGATGTCAGGTGTTAACACCTTATTCTTATTGATTCTTATAGATTTTTGATTAAAATATATTATACAAAAAGCGAGAAGAATCATTGTAAGAGATAATATTATTGGAGCAATAACAGGTCCTACCCACATTGCAGGGATTAAAAAAAGCACATCCCATGTAAAAAATGATTCAGGCCAGTTTAAAATAAGTTTTAAAAACACGTAATAAAAAATATCCCAAATAGCAAAACAATAGATAAAAAAAGCGAATCTTTCAATAAAAATCTTCCCTAAAGAAATACTTACACTAATAAGTATAATTATAGTTGCGGCTTCTCTTATAATTTCCGTTAGTGCAATATGCGGAGCGAATGTAATTTTTAACGGAAAAATAAATCCGTTAGGATAATAAAGTTCTCTTAAATAGATAACTATAGCGGATTCTAAAAAACCCATGGCAACAGCAAAAATCGTTGCCCAAAAAATTTTTTTTAGCAAAACCTGTGTAAACAGTTTTTTTTTAATTTTGCTGACCATATTTAGCAGGGTCTAACATTGTTGCTTTATCTAAATAAATTTTTGCATTTACCTCGTCACCCATTCCCTTGTAAGTTATACTTATAAAATATGTTGCCATTGCATTTTGAGGATTAAATTCTATACATTTCTGAAAGGCTTCAATAGCTTCTTTTCCCCGTCCTAAAGTTCCGAGAGTACTTCCAAGATTCATCCATGCATCAGAAAAAGCAGGGTCGTATTTTACAGCTTTCTCATAAACTTCAAGTGCTTTATCAAACTTATTTTGGTTAAAATAAATTACTCCCATATTACTGTAAGTGATAGATTTTGCAGGATTATAACTTAATGCAATCTGATAATATTTTAAAGCTGAATCGTTCATGTTTTTACGATAATATGCTAATCCAATCTGGTCGTAAGCATCGGCAAAAGTGGGGATTATTTTAGTTGCCGTACTAAATTGAACTATTGCAGAATCGAGATATTCGGGATGTTCCACCTGGGCATTTTTATTCAGGGCTTTATCCTTCATCAAAACCAAACCATAATAGTACCTCATGTGTGCGCTGTTAGGAGATTTTACAACATCGGCAGAATAAAGCGAAAGATTGCTGTTCCATTCTTTATTTCGCGTAAATATTTCACCCGAATAAATAATTAAAACCGGTAACAAAATAAAAACCGGTAACCTGTGTGTTTTAAAGAAATTGTTAGCCGCAACTACAGGAACATTATTCATTTGCGTTTTTAATATTTTAAGGATTGCCCACGATGTTGCCAAACTAAATGCCAGTGAAGGAATAAATAAAAACCTTTCGGCAAAAGATGAACCTATTAACATTAAAATATTAGAATATAACGAAATAGTAATAAAAAAGAACAATGCCGAAAACGCTAAAATATGCCTGGTTTTTATTTTCCGGATTGCAAAAACTGCCATCAAAATTAATACTGCAAATGAAATTAAGACCCAAAGATTTCCCCAACCACTTATAGAAATCTGATTAAAAGAATAATCGCTTACCAACGGATAAGGCACAACAAACATCCACAAATATTTTCCAAGTATTTTAATGGCAGTTGCATGCCTTGTTAATAAATCGGGTGCAGCAACTAACAAGTTATCGGCGCTTGATACAAGTGCCATTTCAGGCTGATTTCCCAAAACCTTGCTTCTTACCGCAAGAAAAATAAAAGCAGGGATTAGCATTGCAAGCGAAAAAATCAGGTTTTTACGATTGGAAACATCTGTAAAAAAATAAATTACAAGCGGAATAACTGCAAGAAAAGTAATTGCACTTTCTTTTGAAAAAAAAGCAAATAAATAGGAAACTGCCCCAAAAAAGACCCATTTATTTTTTGATGTGTTTGCAAACTGAACTGCAAATTTTAATGTTAGTACAAGAAAGAAGAAACAAAGAATTTCGTCACGACTTTTTATATTTGCAACTACCTCGGTGTGGAGTGGGTGAAGTGCAAAAAGCAATGTTGTAACAAAGGGCAGAAAAACATTGTATTTGTAAAGAATCTTTCTTAAAGTAGAAAATAAAAGAACACAGGCTAATGCGTAAAGTAAAACGTTAATTACATGCCCGGGTTTTGGATTATCGGGCCACAATTCCCACTCAACAGCATACATTACAAGTGATAACGGGCGATACAAATCGTCGGCGGAACTCCAGTAACCATAACGGTACGAAGTCTTCATTATTGTTGAAATAGACTCAACGCCTCGTTTAACAACCCAGTTTTCTTTTATTACCGAAAAATCATCAAGAACGTATCCGTTGCGAAAAGTATTTGAATAAACAAAAAAAGACAGGAATAGAATTATAAAAGACATCAACCTCAATGTATTGTGGTTGTCTTTTGGAATAATTTCTTTAAAAGGTGCTTTTGGAAGATGCTTTTTTTTGGGCTTCATACTGCAAATATACTAAAAAACGGGAACCAAAGTATCAATAGTATCCTTATTATTGAGGGTTATTGCAATTCCCTGCCTGATTACTCGGGTTCTTTACCTGAATACTCAAGTTCTTTACCTAACCTGAGTTTACGAGTTAATTTTTTTTAGCTTTTTAACCATTTGATTATGAGTTAGATTTGTGTTCAAATTTGTCCCCCCTATTTAAAATATAATTAATATATTTGTTTTTACAATACATATAACGTATCTTATCCCCTCCTAATTATAAATTTATTTTTATGGCATATCTGACTAAAAAAATCTCAGGGAATAACATCTATTACTATGCAGAAGAGTCGCATAGAGTCAATGGTGTAAGACGAAGAAAATGGCAGAAATATTTAGGACCGCTTTTTAAAATTATTGAAGCGATTGATGGCGTCAGGGAAAAACCCAATTATGCTGAAATATTTCACCTTGGAACACCCTCAGCATATTTAAATACAGTTGAAAGAATAAATCTTGTGAATAGCTTGAATAATTCTTTTCATAAGCGAAAACAAGGATTGAGAATTGGCTTTTACTTAACTATCGCCGCTATCAATAGAGCCATTTGCCCTGTGAGTAAAACTTCTTTATGGGAATGGTTTAAAGACACCATATTATTAAGAGCCTTTCCAAATGTTGATAAAAATTCATTGTCTTCCCAGCTATTCTGGGATAACACGAAAAAAATCAGCTATAACGCAATTCAAAATGCATGGAAGCAAATTGTTGATAAAACAATAGCTCATGAAAATATTGATTTATCAAATGTTTCTTGTGATGGAACTAACTTTTATACCTTTATTAGTTCATTCAATATGCGTTGCTCTATTGCCAAACGGGGAAAAAATAAACAAGGCCGACGCGATAAAAAACAAGTCAGTTTTGCCCTGTTTTGTACCAGAAAAGACCATTTCCCATTATATTTTGATGTTTATGAGGGAAATAAACATGATTCGAAGGAGTTTGAAAAAATTATCGAAAAGTTTTTTAAGAATTTTAACGATAAATGTAATTCAAACAAAGGAATAACAATAGTTTTTGATAAAGGAAACAATTCAAAAGACAATTTTGAGAAATTTATAAATAATCCGAACTACCATTTCGTTGGATCGGTAAAGGTAGATGACCATAAAGAACTTGGACCGGTATTAAACAATGATAAACGGTTCATAAAATTATCCAATCCGAAATTGGAGGACGTCAAAGCCTTTCGGGTAAAAAAAATAATTTACGGAATAGAGATGACTGTTATTGAAATTACTTTTTGGGACCCGGATGGGCAACTTTTGCGCTCTGCGTCTTAAAATCGAACGATTTAAAGGTCGGACTAGTGGAATTGTGGCAGGTTTTGCAAAGGGCTTCGTCGGGAACAATCAATCCGTTTTTCTTTCTCTCTGCGAGATTTTTCATTATTGTAGGCGATTTATAGGCACTTCCCGGACCATGACACGATTCGCATGATACTCCTTCTTCTTTTGTAATCCCTCCATTAAGACTTGCATTAATGGCTAATGCAGTGGAATGACATTTCACACATTTGGCATCGGTAGTAGGATTGGCAACACCTTTTTCTTTTGCAATCTTTTTAGCTGCCTCACCCTGAAGCGTTTTAAAAGCTTTTGAATGTTGTGACTCAGTCCACTTGGTGTACTGTTTTCCTTTAGCTTCAGCATTATGGCACATTTTGCATTTTGCTGCGCCTATATATTTGTTCTGTGAGAACAATGCAGAACTTAATAAAAAGAACATGCAGGCAGTTAAAACTAATTCCTTTTTCATAATAAAATTTATTAAAGTTAATAATTACAAACGTACTGCAAAATATAAGCCAAAAAAATCCCATCTACTACTTAATTTATATACCATAAACTACGTAATTTTTATTTTTAATTCTTCATTTGAAATTGATTATTTTTTTCTGCAGAGCATACCGTATCAGCGCTACTACGTTTTTTACTTTAAGCTTCTGCATAAGATTTTTCCTGTGTGTTTCAACAGTTCTAAGACTTATAAATAATTTTTCAGATATTTGTTTATTAGTATTACTATCAGCAATAAGACTGATAATTTCCTTTTCTCTTCTTGTAAGGGTGACATTATTAATTTCAGTTTCAGGTTTTTCTTTTTTCTTATGCTGGACAAGAATGCCTGATATTAAATAATCTGAAACTTTCTGACACATATATTTCTTACCAAGAGCAACAGAATTTATTGCTTCTACAAATTCATTTTTTCTGGATGTTTTTAAAAGATAACCATAAGCCCCGATATTCAGAGCCTGAATAATATACTCATAATCTTCATATTGGGTAAGCATTATAATTTTAACAGAAGGATTTTTTTTTATTATCTGTTCACAAGCTTCAATACCGGATAATACAGGCATAGATATATCCATAATGATTACATCCGGTTTAAGTGTCAGGGATTTATTCACGGCTTCCAGTCCGTTTCTTGCTTCTCCGATTATTTCAAATTCGGGTATGCTTTGCAACATCGCTTTTATGCCGTCAATGATTAAATCATGATCATCGGCTATAAGAATTCGTATCTGATTTTTCATGTGTTTATATTTTTGCAATTTGTTGTTCAAAAAAAAACTCACTGTCATTCAATAGTCATTCAATTGTTTCATTGTTTCAAGGACAAAAACGATATACACAACATTAACCCCGTTAGATAATCGCTTGATTTAGGATAATCAATAATGGTTATACGACAAATGAATTAAGGACACTTTTTTAATTTATTATGTCGGTTAACCATTAACAACTATTAACTACTCTTAATTGATTGTTAACTATTATAAACTTATAGTCGTGGATGTTTCATGGTTTATAAGGTATTGTAATCATAATTTCAGTTCCTTTGTCAATTTCCGAGCTAATGGATAATGTACCGTTGAAATCAGAAACTCTTTGTTTCATGCTGAACAACCCGATTCCTGTGGCTGACTGAAAATCGTCGGTTCCTGAAACATCAAACCCGATACCATCATCTTCAATAATCAGAACAATGGAATCATCATGTCTGATCATCTGGACATTCACCTTTCCTGCTTTTGAATGTTTAACAATATTATTAAAAGCTTCCTGGCATATTCTGAAAAGATTTTTTTCAAGTCTGACATCTATCCGTTCATTAAAATTAAAGGTCTCTAACCTGAACTTAATACCCGATAATTGGTTCGTCTGATTAATAAGGTTATTAATTGCAGCAATAAGACCAAAGTCCTTTAATACCATTGGTACCAGCCCATGAGCTATGTTTTTTGTTTCTGCTATTGCGTTATCAATCTGCTGGTTGATCATAACGAGTTTCTCCTGATATTCTTTATCATCGGTGAGCTGAAGTGGAAAATATTCCCGGAGGGGGAATAATATTGCTGTCAGAATTTGCCCTAATCCATCATGCAAATCTTTTGCAATACGAAATCTTTCTTCTTCCTGTGCGTCATTGATAGCGAGCATTTTTTCTTTTCTCTGCTGTTCAATCAACTCCTCAAAATTCTTCTTTTCTGTAAGGTCGTGAACCACAAACACAAAACCTTCGTTGTCTCCATTGGTATTTCTCATCACAGAACCGGTAAATAGAACAGGTATCAGTTTCCCGAGGCGGTGCCTGCAATAGTTTTCAATACATAAGGTATTTGCTGAAGCCAATACCGAAAAATCAACGCTTTGTTTTAAGATATCCTGATTATCTGCAGTAAATAATCTGTTAATATCCTGCCCGGACAGTTCCTGGTTTTCGTATCCGGGCAGGCTGACAGCAGTCCGGTTGACCGATTTTATTATTCCGTTAAGGTCTGTAACGTAAACCGCATCGGACATACTGTTGATGATATTGTCGAAATAATTCTTTGAGATAGTAGTTTTCGTTAGTATTTCGGTCATTTTATTAAAAGATGCTGCAAGATATCCGAGTTCGTCAGAATGGATAATATCTATTTTCGAGGTCAGTTCCCCCCGGCTGATTTTTCCGGTGGCGCTTACCAACTGATTAATTCTTAGTGTCAGCCTTCTGAAAAAAATGAACATACTGAAACCTCCTATCAGAATTATCAATAAACCAATGCTGATTATTGAAATAGTGCTGTGTTTAATTGATACATTATTAATATGTATGTACCGGTCAATATTTGCCTTGATTTGAACCAATATTCCATTGCATCTTTTAATACCTGTATTAGCGATGTAAGTGAGTTTTGCAAGAATTATCCGGCTGCTTTCGGGTTTTTTACCGTGATTATTCATGAAGATACTGTCTGTAAGTATCTTGAAACTATCCAATACGTCAGTATAAAAACCCATGTTCTTTTCAATTTCCGTGTCTTTTATCCGATGCAGGCAAGATGCATAGTTCTCCTGTGTCAGCTTCAGTTGATCTTTATAATGAAAAAAATACACGGAATTATTTGTTTCCACAAAATTCATCACAGGCGTAATAAGTTGATTCAGTGAAGATCTTAGGTCCTGTACAGAATTCATTATGTGATATTCTTCTACAATTTTGTTTGAATCCCTCTTCAGTATCAATATGCAGATTTGACCTGCCAGTGCGAGCAGAAAAATAAACAGTAGCAGGATTATTCCATTTATAATAAGTTTTTTTCTGATTGTTAATTTCATTTTTACATGGGTAAATAGTAATATTTAAGATGTAAACAAGTTCTCAATACTTGCATGTGTAAAAGATATAAGCATTGTCCGTGCCCGAAATAGGTTGACCAAAAAATTAAAGATCCAACTTGACAAAATTACGAAATTTACAGAAAATAAAAACAGGTCAACATATTAAAAAAGAATTAAAACAACGCAGGATATTCAGCGAAAAAGTTAGAAAACAAATAGTTAATGATATTGAAAAGGGAAGTGTTCTGTATCTTCAGCAAGTCGTGAGTTTCAAGTAAGCTACCAAAGTATTTATAATTGGATATATCGTTATAGTCGATATTTGAAGAAAAACAAACTATTAGTGGTAGAAGATAAAAGCGAAGCGTACCGCAGCAAATATCTGGAGAAACAAATCAAGTAGTTGGAAGCAGCTTTAGGTCGCAAGCAAATGGAACTGGACCTGCTAAATAAGATCATTGATTTGGCCAATGAAGAATACAAAACAGATTTTAAAAAAAAATCTCAAATCAGCTATTGAGTGGTTCAGAATCAACAAAGGGATTACACATAGATACAAAATGAAAGACATATATACTTATAATGATGAGCGTCCACACAAGGAGTTAAATATGATGACACCGACAGCATTACGAGTTTGATGTTGATTATCGCAGCTTTTACCTGTAATCTAAATGAAGACAGTGTTAAGCAAAGTATAGAAAATGTAAAAATGACAGACAT
>PCSS01000183.1:0-147 GCA_002771395.1 Bacteroidetes bacterium CG23_combo_of_CG06-09_8_20_14_all_32_9
TATGCACACGTACCCTTTTCAACATTAATGACAAAGATATGTTGTAATCTCCTTTCAAATAGATAGTATGCACACGGAAGATCTGGAAGAGGAAGATCTGGAAGAGGGTTGTAATCTCCTTTCAAATAGATAGTATGCACACGGTAT
>PCSS01000183.1:172-1147 GCA_002771395.1 Bacteroidetes bacterium CG23_combo_of_CG06-09_8_20_14_all_32_9
TTGTTTAGTGCAATTACCGATTAAAAAAATCTATGTCAAAGACCATTAGTTCAGAAAAAAAAACATTTTTTTTATTTTCAAATATAATTAAAAACATTGCGATTTTAGTTTACAAGAGGTCGGGATGTCTGAATATATATATGTTTATGTCATTAAATAACATTATATGTTTTTTATGACGCAAAATGTCATTTTTTATCTCTATGGTTACTTATTGCAACGGCTTTACAATTTCAATAACTTCGGGCAAATCCATACCTAATTGTTTAAGATGAGCAATTGTTGGTATTCCGTTTTTTGTCCAACCACGACGCTGGTAAACAGCATCTAAAAGTTGCTCGTAACGATTTTCACGGTATTTGCGTAAGTGAGCCATTTTTTCTTCGGTAGTTTTACCAACAGGGTCTATACCAATAATTTCTTTTAATTGTGTATCGTAACGTTCCTGTCGTGATTCGTATTCTTCTTTTGTAACTGGTCCGGCAGCGCGATATGGCTGTGCATCGTATTTGCGTGTACCGTAACCTCTGCGGATATTGAAAATTCTCTGAAAATTATAAACCCTTTCCGACTGACGAATAATTTCTTTATTATCAATGTTCATTCCGGTTACGGCATTGAAGATAGATACATAATTATTAACGTGTTCCGGAACTTTTTCAGGTTCGTTACTTTTGTTATTGTTTTCAGGCTCAACATCGTTCCATGGAAGTTTGCATAATCCCTGCAAACCAAACCAAGTGCGAAACATCGGGAAATAATGCAATGCTTCGGCTTTGTCATCAAACGTTGGAATCTGATTGTTAACCATATCCATAAAAATAAGCCATGCTTCATCATGTTGTGGTCCTTTATTGGTCATTGCGTAACCACCTTGTTGTGCAAGTGATTCTTTCGACACATATTGCGAATATTCCAGTCCTTTGTTTTCCATGCCAATATCTTGCAGGAATTGTGCATCACCCCAACCTTTCT
>PCSS01000183.1:1155-3631 GCA_002771395.1 Bacteroidetes bacterium CG23_combo_of_CG06-09_8_20_14_all_32_9
TAATTTTTCATCCAGTGAACACCCATTCCTGCAATTTTTCCAAAACCTTGGCCTTTTGCGCATTGGTGCAACAATATCATTGCATTTTCTGAATTTCCAAAATTGAGTTTTAGTCCTCCTGTTCGTTCATCATTTAAAATGCCATTTTCGTAACATTCCATTACAAAACCGAGTATGGTTCCCCAGCTAATTGTGCAAATACCATAAGTATCGCAATAAAAATTAGCTTCTATGGTAAAATCAGGGTCAAAAATTCCGGCACATGAACCTAATGAAGAAGCTGTTTCGTATTCGGGACCTTCAACCATAACCAAAGAACCTTTATAAGGACCGGTACGAAGTTTATAATTATCAACCCCTTTTGCACACGACATATTGCAACCTATCCAGCAACCATCGGGTAAATTTTGGGTAAAACGTTCTTTATAAACATTAGAATGGACTTTTATAGCGTTGGGGTGGCTTCCGAATTTAAAATTATTTACAGGTAAAAGGTCGTAATCATTCATGATGTTAGTAAGGTGGGCGGTTCCAATTTTGCGCATTTGATTTTGTGAATCATCAAGTTCACGCATTTCTTTATTAAATTGTTTTCCACGTTCTATAATAGCATCAAGATTAGCCACATTGTTAAGATTTCCTGAAACGCCCGGAACTTTACAAACTATTGCTTTAATTTTTTTATCTCTAAAAACAGTACCAATACCACCACGTCCGGCTTGTTTATACCTTACTTTCTTGCGTTTTGAATCATAAAAAGTAAAATTAAGCATTCCAATTAACGAATGTTCGGCAGCACTCCCGGTAGAAACAACAGAAATATTTTTCAGGTCTTTTTCGTCATCTGCATATATCCTATGAAGTTGTTCCGACAAAATATGACTGTCAACTGCTTCAAAGGGATCATCTATTATTTCTATTTTACCATTTATGCCATCAATAAAAATAATAACATCTTTTTTAGATTTTCCCTGAATTTCCAATGAATCAAATCCCGAAAATTTAAGAAATGGACCAAAATATCCGCCTACATTACTGTCAATTACAATATCGGTTAGAGGCGAAATACAAACAACTATCGATTTCCCTGTTCCAGAATATTGTGTGATACCACAAACAGGACCTGTATTAATTATGATTTCATTTTCGGGGTCGTTCCATTTTGTATCTGGTTTGGTGGCATCCCATAAAAGTTTTAATCCGTATCCTTTTCCGCCAATAAATTTTTCTTTCATGGCAGGAGGAACTTCTTTTGATTTAATTTTCCTTTCAGAAAGATTGATGTATAATATTTTATCAGTATATCCTCTGTAAATTGGAGTTATATTGTATTTATACTCTGTTACTTGTTTGTGAGTTAATTTTAATTTCTGAATGTTCATAATTGGTTTTATTATTTTTTTTACAAAAATAGTTTTTAATTTTAGACTTCGTAAACTTTCATAAAATTTTGTGCTAAAATTACACATTTTTACTTCAAAAACACAAATGCCTATACAATCGAAAAAAATGGAATAAAAAAGATGATTTTTAAGGCACCATAGAACCAAAATAGAAAAATAAAAGGATTGATAGAATTTTCTTTTGAAATACCTCATTTTGTAAGAAACTAAACTCAAAAAAAATGAAAAAAATATTGATGCTGTTTGTAATTTTTTACAATTTTACTCTTGTTGCTCAGGATACTATTAAAGTAATGACATACAACCTACTCAATTACAACATATATACGTCATATTGTACAACTTCAAATAATAACGTAAATTCTAAAGACCTTTATTTACGCGACATTTTTACGTATGTAATGCCTGACATACTTGGAGTTAACGAGCTTGGAGCAGGAACCGTTTCTGCACAGCGCTTACTTGATAGCGTTATTAATCGTAACGGAATTAACTGGTATCATCGTGCGAATTATGTAAATTCAAACTCATCAACAATTGTAAGTACAATTTTTTATGACTCTAGAAAAGTAACTTTATACGAACAAAATTATTTGCCTACAAATGTTCGCGACATTATGATTTACAAATTTTATTATAATAGTCCGGATTTAGCAACATTGCTTGATACAGTTTTTTTAACTTGCATACAAATGCACCTAAAAGCTGGAAGTAATGATTCTGACCAATCTGAACGCGCTGCCGAAACTTTGCTGTTAATGAACTATTTAAACGGATTAAGCAGTATGGGTAATACTTTGGTAATGGGCGATTTTAATGTTCAAACCAGTACCGAAACCTGCTTTCAAAACTTAATAAATTACACAAATGCTAATGTGCGTTTTTACGACCCTGTAAATAAACTCGGTTACTGGCACAGCAATACTGATTTTACAATGTATCATTCACAAAGTACAAATCTGGTTTCAAACAATTGTAATGTCAGTAGCGGTTTAGACGATAGGTTCGATTTTATATTAGAATCATTTTATATTATGCATAACATTGAAAAAGTTTCTTATGTTTCCGGGTCC
>PCSS01000183.1:3639-4796 GCA_002771395.1 Bacteroidetes bacterium CG23_combo_of_CG06-09_8_20_14_all_32_9
CCGGCAAATTACTCGGTTCCGGCAAACGTACTTAATGCACTTTTTTACAATTCCGACCATTTGCCAGTTACAGTAAAACTTAAAATTAACCAAACCCCTTTCGGAATAAATAAACTAACTTCAAAACTTCAGTACATCAAATTAATAAATCCTGTAAACGAAAATGCAGAAATAGAAATATATTCAAAATCGGAAGATAATTATAACATATATATATTCAATCAGTTGGGGGAAATATTATCTCAACATTCGTTTCATGTTTTTTCGGGATATAATTATATTATTTTACCAATGAATAATTTTACTACAGGATTTTATTATATCAATTTTACAGGCAATAAAAATGCCACTACTATTAAAGTGCTTAAGAATTAACCGTAATGAAAATAGTATTTCTGATTTTTCTTATTTCTGATTTAATGTTTTTTTCATGTTCAACACCTTCAGATAAATTTATTGAAATTAGAAATAAAAATTTTTCAATCTCTGTTCCCGAAAACTTAATTCAACCTTCCGATGCCGAAGAAGGTTCCATTTTGAATTTAACAGAAGATACTTCTGATTTTTTAAATGGCTTATCTGTAGTTGTTTATGACGATTCAATTATAAAGGATTTAGATACTATCTCACTTTACGATTATTATTATTATGTTTCAGACAATATTTTAGACGAAACTACAGGAGAGGGAAACTTGCAAACTCCAGAAGACACTACGGTTAATGGTTATAAAAGTTTGTTTTTTACAATATGCGGATTATATAATAGCAATAATACTAACGAAAATGTTTGTTTTTACACCGGAATTTTTCAAGGTGAAAAAAATTTTTATGAAGTAACAGTTTCGTGCAGCGAAAAGAGAAAACAAAACTATTTACCTGCTATTCAAAAGATTCTTAATTCATTTAAAGAAACATCCATGATTAAATAAAAACACATATAGGAATGATTATATTTAAGGTTGAGGAATAAGTGAGAAAGATTGAGAAGACAAGATTGAAACTATTTACCCCATCGAAGTACGAATTAAGTACGAAGTTACGAATTACGAAAAAGGCAAATTCGTAGTTCGTTAGCCCGCCCCGTTGGATAATTTATTTTCTCATCAGTAAGTACAAACCAAAAACAATATCCAACGGGGTAAATAAAAAATTCGTAA